>NZ_VIRS01000011.1 GCF_006912135.1 Cryptosporangium phraense
CTAGCGATCAGAAAGGGCTTCAGAGGCTCTCAGCTGGCGAAGACCGGGAACGGGCCGGCTGGTTCCAGTTCCAGGCACGCTCCCCGCACCGCGGCGGCGAGCTCCGCCGCGTCCGCCTCAGCCTGGACGTAGAACCCCTCGTCGGCGAGCTGCTCCCGATCCAGGTAGCGGCGTAGCCGCAGTATCGGGTCCAGCGCGCGCCAGTGCTCGAGTTCATCCTCGTCGCGGTAGCGACGCGGGTCGTCCGACGTGGTGTGCGGGCCCATCCGATACGTGAACGACTCCACCAGCGTCGGACCCTCGCCGGCGCGGGCCCGCTCGACCGCCCACCGAGTCACCGCGAGCACCGCGAGCACGTCGTTGCCGTCGACCCGGACGCCGGGAAAGCCGAAGCCCTCGGCCCGCCGGTACAACGGCGCCGGAGACTGGCGCTCGACCGGCACCGAGATCGCGTACTGGTTGTTCTGCAGGCAGAACACCACCGGCGCGTCCATCACCCCGGCCCAGTTCAGCGCCTCCATCGCGTCGCCCTGGCTGGTCGAGCCGTCACCGAAGTACACGCCGACGACCTCCTCGACGCCGTCGCGCTGGACGCCCATCGCGTAGCCGACGGCGTGCAGGAGCTGGGCGGCCAGCACGATCGTGTACGTGTTCAGCTTGCGCTCGAACGGGTTCCAACCGCCGTGGGAGGTGCCGCGGAACGTCGCCAGCAGCTCGGCCGGCTGGACGCCCCGCGCCAGCGCGACGCCGTGCTCGCGATACGAGGGGAACAGCATGTCGTTCGGGGCGAACGCGCGGGCGGACGCGACCTGGGCCGCCTCCTGGCCCAGGCTCGGCGCCCAGAGGCCCAGCTGGCCCTGGCGCTGCAACGCGGTGGCCTCGGCGTCGACGCGCCGGGTCGCGACCATCTCGCGGTACATGCCCCGCAGCTCGTCGGGGGTGATGCCGAGGGGAAAGCGATCGTCGTCCCGGCGCTGGCCGTCGGGAGTGAGCAGTTGAACGGTCGTCACGACAGGCTCCGTAGGGGTCCGAGAGGTATGTCGTCCCAGGTCTGGCCGGCGGCGAACCGTACCACCCTCCGATCGGTGACCACAGCGGTGACCAGGTCGAACGGAGTCACATCGAACGCCGGGTTGGCCGCCGGGAGGTTCGGCGCGAGTTCGGCGCTCCCGCGGTCCTCGATCTCCACCGCGCCGCCGTCCGGCGTCTGCCGGTCCACGGTGGACTCCGGCGCCACCACCACGAAGGGGACGCCGGCCCGGGCGGCGCCGAGTGCGTGGGCGTAGCTGCCGATCTTGTTGACGACGTCACCGTTCGCGCAGATCCGGTCGGCGCCGATGATCACCGCGTCGACCTCGCCGCGGGCGATCAGGAACGGCCCGGCCCCGTCGACCGCGACCCGGAAGGGGATCTGAGCCCGGCCGAGCTCCCAGGTCGTGAGCCGCGCGCCCTGCAGCAGCGGACGCGTCTCGCTGGCCACGACCCCGCCGAGCCGCCCGGCGCGGTGCAGCGCGAACACCACGCCCAGCGCGGTGCCTCCGGTGACCGTGGCCAGGCCGCCGGTGTTGCAGTGGGTCAGCAGCCGGGGTTCGGCGCCACACAGCTCGCCGATCAGGTCGACGCCGTAGGCGGCCATCGAGTCGCTGCTGGCGATCTCCTCGTCCCGGATCGCGAGGGCCTCGGCGAGCGTCCGTTGCGGGCCGTCGGGCAGGACGGCGGCCACGCGGTCGACGGCCCGGGCCAGGTTGACCGCGGTCGGTCGGGCGTCGCGGAGCGCGGCCACGGCCGCGTCGCGGGCCGCAGGATCGGAGATCGTGACCGCGGCCAGTGCGACGCCGAGACCGCCGGCGACGCCGATGGCCGGCGCACCGCGGACGGCCAGCCGTTGGATCGCGTCGACGACCTCGTCGACGGTCGTCAGCCTCAGGAGACGTTCGACGTCCGGCAGCGCGGTCTGATCGATGAGTTCGACGGCGGGCCGGCCGGCATGCGTGGACCAGTCGACCGTGCGCTGACCAAGTGGTAGCTGGACGTTGCCGGTCGGCGGCGTGGACCTCGGCGGTTCGGTGCTGCTCACGCACCGAGCCTGCCATGTCCACGCCGACCGACCGGTTCCGCCAGTCGCCAGGACCGTCCGGGGGCGCGTGTGGACGATCAAGGCGACGTTCGTGGGGGTCGTCAGACCCGTTCTTCGCTTCCCGTCAGTGCTCGTTCGAGTACCGTCCGCGTCGCGCACGGCCACAGCACGCGGCCGCTCGGGGTCTCCGGGCAGCCGGTGCAGTAGAAACGACCGCCGGGTTCGGCGGGTATCTGGACGCCGTCGTGCAGCGCCAGCACGGCCTCCACGGCCCGGAGCAGGTCGTAGAGATCGAGAGGGGCATGCGCGAGCAAGGCGACGTCGTCCGCCGTCCGGATGCGCTCGCGGATGTCGCGAAGCGTCACCCAGACGTTCGTGGGGTTGCCTCGACTCACCGGGCGCACCGGAGTTGCAGAGCGGAGCGTGGATGCGAGCGTCCAGGCGACCAACGCGACGAGTCGTCCGCCGGCCGGGCCCCGGTGAGCGGCTCTTCGGGCGCCGCGGTGTTCCGTCCGCACGAGAGGAACCCCCGGTTCCGGAGCGATCTCGAGTACCGACCGCGCCCTTCCGCGCCCGCCTTCGCCATCAGGCTCACCCCTCCGCTCGTTCGTTGCGATCCGAGACTGGGCTGTCGACGAGGAGTACACAACTCGTCACTGACTGATGTTGATACCCGGACGTATGAGATGAGCGGTCGGGGATACGTCAACTCTGGTGGGGTGATTGCCATCGCCCGCACCATTCACATTGCTCACACCAACCCGGTTGGTACCAGTGGTGGAATTCTCGTAAGCCCAAGGGCCAGGGAAGACCAGCCGACAAGCGGAGTCAGACCCGGCGCACGACGCCACACAACGCTCCTACCTGCACTCACACGCCGAAGTATTGGGGTGCTAGCCCTACCATTGTGGCCTTGCGCACACTTTGGGCGCAGCTATCATCAGCCTCATCCGGGTGTATGACCAGTGTCCACTGCGCAGGGCAGGAGCACGTCGATGGCCCGTGAGTCGTCTGAGCACTCCCACGCTCCCCGGGTGTGCGCCCATTGTGGGGGGCGACTTCGCCGAGACAACACCAACACGCTGTGTGATCCGTGCTCGCGAAGCGCCCACACCGTCGAGCTGCTGGCTCCGGTGCTGCCCCTCGATTTCTGGGCCGAGCCGGAGATGCGCCAGGCCCTCGCCGACCACGATCTCGGAAAGGTGTCGCAGCTCTATCGCGCGCGCACTCCGATTCGTCGTCAGCACATGGTCGCGGAACTCGTCGGTTTCTCGCAGGCGCACATCTCGCGTATCGAACGGGGTCTCTGCGAAATCCGGCTCGACACCGTGCTGCGTTTCGTCCAGGGCCTGCGTATACCTCCCCACCTGGTAGACCCCATCGGCGCTCCATACCTCGACGGATCAACGGCGCCCGAATTGGCAACTACCGTCCCTACTCATGCAGGGCATGAAGTAGGAGACAACATGCGACGTAGAAGTGTGCTGAAAGGACTGACCGGTGCGGCCGCGCTGGTGGGGTTCTCGCTCGCCGGCGACGAGGAAGAAGAAGCCCTTGCGAGCGACGATTTCGGCCGCGTCGGCGAGGCGCACGCCGCGCAGTTGGAAGATGCCCCGAAGCATCTGTACAACCTCGACTACCGATACGGCGGCGACACTCTCTGTGATCAGGCGGCCGCGCAGCTCCGGCGCGCGAACAAGCTGCTCAACCGCGGGCAGTACAGCGAGCAGGTCGGTCGTCGCCTCCAGGTAGCCACCGGCGAGCTCGGCATCTGCGCCGGTTGGCTCGCGTTCGACGCGGGCCGGCAAGACCAGGCGCGCTACTGCTACACCGAGGCGCTGGCCGCGGCGCGGATGGCGAACGATCCGAACCTCGAGGTCCACGCGCTCGCGAACATGAGCATGCAGGCGGTCGCGCTCGACCGGCCGCGCGAGGGCCTGCACATGGCCCAGGCCGCGCAGCGGGTCGCCGAGAAGATCTCGACGCCGACGATGGACTCGCTGCTCGCGATGCGCGAGGCCCGCGCCTGGGCGAAACTCAACGACGGTCCGGCCGCGCGCCGGGCGATGGTGCGGGCCCGGGACTCGTTCGAGCGCCGCAGCGCCGATGAGGAGAAGCCGGTCTGGATCGCGTTCTTCGACGAGGTCGAGCTGGCCGGCAACGAGGGCATGTGCGAACTCGACACCGGCCGCGCGAACAAGGCCGCGTCGTTCCTCGAGCTGGCCCGGGGCAAACAGCGCGAGGGCATGGTGCGGAACAAATCGCTCTATACCGTGCGGCTGGCCTTCGCTACCCTCGCTCGCAGGGACGTGACGCGCGCGATCGAGATCGGTGAGGAGGCGCTGGGCATGGTCGTGAACGAAGTGACCTCCACCCGCACCCTCAACGAGTTGAGAGCTTTCCGCCGTCAGCTGGCCCAGGTGAGTACGTCGACCGCCGCCCGTAGCTTCATGGCGAGATTCGATTCGACGGTAGTCGCGTGAATTCGGCCGCCGGAAACGGCGGCCGAATTCGTTCTCTCACCCGGGTTGTCACGCAGTGCGAGTCGCGTCCCACGATCGGTGGCATACACCCCTTGAAGTCCGCATGTCCGGACGGGGGTAACCGTCCGGTCTGCAGGAAGGCCAATGATGACCCCTACTGCGCCGCACCAGCTCATCACCCGCGCCTACGACACCGCAGGCGCGCGCGCCATTCAGGACGAATTGTTCGCCCTGTACGCCGAGATCTACGCCGATCACCTCTCCGACCCGTTCTATTCGGTGGAGCGGTTCGCTGATCGGTTCGCCGGTCATTCGAATCGGTCCGGCTTCCGGTTGGTGACGGGTTCGATCGGTGGCGCGCTCGTCGGCTACGCCTATGGCGGCCCGCTGGGCCGCACCACCCGATGGTGGGACGGTCTTCGTGACGACGTTCCGGCCGACGCTCTGGTCGAGGACGGCACGCGGACGTTCGCGCTGAACGAGATCATGGTGCAGGAGAGCTGGCGGCGTCGGGGGATCGCTCGCTCGCTGCACGACACTCTGCTCGGCGGGCGTCCGGAGCTCCGGGCGACGCTGCTGGTCGATCCGGACAACGATCCGGCGCGCAACGCCTACCTCTCGTGGGGCTGGCGGACGCTCGGCCACCTGCAGCCGTTCCCGGACGCGCCAGTCTACGAGGCGTTGGTGATCGATCTGCCGTTGCCGGAAGCCGCGGCCAGCTGAAACTCCCACAATTCCGGACGCAATTCCCAGAACCCGTCACCGCACGCGAAGGCCGTCGTTGGGCAGAGCGTGCTGACCCCGCGCTCCTTCTGCTCCCGGACGCCGACGCCGCAGGCCGACGAGTCGGGGGAGAGTGCTGCGCGTTCCGGGCCCACCGAGCACGTGATGGCGGTGTCCCCGTCCGGCCGGCGGGAGCGGCATCGTGCGCACACGTTGCGCTGCAGCCGCCCCCGTCCGTCGGAGCGGTCCGGGTCGGGAGTCGAGTCGGCGAAGGTGCGCTGAGTAGGTGTTACATTTCCGCCTAAATGGGGCGGGGGGTGCTCGGTGCGGGCGGCTTGGTGGGTGTCGGGTGCTTTGCTGGCGGTCGGGGCCGTGTTGGTCGTGGCCGTGGTTCTCGGGGGTGCGGCGGGGCTAGGGCGCTCTTCGGAGGCGCCGGCGCCGGTGTCTTCTCCGTCGGAGTCGGGGTTCGATTCGGGCGCGATGATTCCGGACACGACCGGGACGTTGCCTGGGGACGTGGTGACGCTGGATCCGGGGTCGATCGACTATCACTACGCGGATCTCGACACCGACTGGTTCCCGCGCTGACCGGCGTCGTTGGCAAGGTCGGTTCGAAGCTGGTCAGTGGGTGGCGACGGCTCGATGGTGCTTGCGGCGCTTGATCCCGCACTCGACCCGTGTGCCGCTGGGTGTGGAGGGCGGGAGGCTGCCGTCTGCTTGGCTGCGGGCGTCACCGGGTGGCCCCGGCGGTCAGTAGCGAGGCGGATTACCGGGGCCCCCGGCCGCCTAGTTGAAGCCGCCAGATGAACCTTGGTGCTCAGCCCGCCGCGGGATCGGCCCGGATAGTGGCCGTGGGGCTCTGCGGTGCACCGCGACGCGGTGGTCGGGTCGTTTCCGCGGTCAGCCGGGTCCTCGACGGGCCACGCAAATCTCGTCGCCGACGGGCAGAGGGATCTTGCTCAGACCGCCGTGGGACAGCCCGGTCGATGTGGAAAATCCATTCGATCTCGCGGATCGCCAGGATCTCGTCCGGCGCGGCCGCTCGTGGGCGGTCTTCCAGATCGGTATCTGTCGGGGGATCTCGCGCCTCGGCGCACTGGTCCGTAGCTTCCCTACGACCGCGTTCATGACCTGCCGATGATTTGGGTCGAGGCCGAGTCCGGTGGGTGTCGGTCGGCGGGCCGGCCAGCCAGTATTCGACCGGCCAGGACACTTCGGGAGCCTTCGCGCCAGGTGATCGGGTGGATCAGGTCAACGAGCGACCCTCGGCCGTCCACCTCGCGCCGCGGGTGGCGGACTGTAGCTTTCGGCGCGCCATCTCGAGACCGCGCGCGGCGGCCTCGTGGAGGGGGTTTCCGGTGGCTAGTGCGGTGAGGAAGCCGGCGGCGAAGGCGTCTCCGGCGCCGGTGGCGTCTTGGATGGTTTCGGGCGGGAGCGGGGTCTGGGGGACATGGCCGGTGCCGTGCCGGCCGAAGGTGCGGATGCCGTCCGGACGCTTGAGCACGATCGTCGCCGCTGGGGCGCGGACTCGGACCCTAGCCGCAAGGACGCCATCCGGCTCGGGTGCGGCCGGTTGCTCGGGTGCGGCCAGGTGCTCGGGTGCGGCCCAGTGCTCGGGTGCGGCCCGGTGCTCGGGCTCGGCCGGCGAGGTGGATCCGGCCAGCGCCCGGAACTCGGACTCGTTGACCAGGACGTAGTCGGCGGTGGCGAGGATTTCGTCGATCGAGCGGGTCGGGTGGGTCGCCCAGGTGTGACCCGGGTCGACGGAGATCGTGGGGCCGGCCGCGCGCACGGCGCGGAGCACCTCGACGAGCACCGGGGGCGGCCCCGGGTCCAGGAACGACGTGACGTGCACGAACCTCGCCGCCGACAGGTACGCGACGATCGGCTCGAACGAGCGCTCCAGATGACCGGCCATCAAGACGTTCGCACCGGCGTGCGTGAGCAACGTCCGCTCCCCGGACTCGGTGTAGGCGACACAAACGCCGCTGAGGGCGGCGTCCGTATGGAGCACGTGGGGGTGATCGACGGCGGGGAACCACTCGACGGGGGTGCCGGACGGCGTGCGGCCGGCCACGCCGACGTAACCGACGCGGAGGTGGGGCGGGACGGCGGCGACCGCGTTGTAGGCCGAGCCACCGGGGGTAGGGCGAGCCGGGAAACGGCGAAGGACGGTCTCGATCGTGGCCGCGTCGACCGGAGTCTCGGTCCCCCAGTCGATCGGCCGGCCGAGGAGCGCCGAGAGGGTCGCGGTCGTCGGACCGCTGACCCGGTAGTCCAGGTTCAGCGCGCCGACGCCGACGATGTCGACGTCGCTCAATCGCCGGCCGACGGGCCGAGGAACGCCTTGGTGAAGACGTACGGGGCGGACGCGTTGCCCGCGCAGGCGTCGGTGTCGGCGTCGGCCTCCACACCCGGCGGGCAGGGCTGGTCGCGGGTGATCGCCCACATCGAGACGAACGCGATGTGCTTCTCCTTGGCGAACGCGGCGACTTTGACCGCGTCGGCGATGCTGAACACCTCGGTGGTGGGGGAGTTGACGCCGATCAGCGGCGTGACCGCGATGCGTTTCCAGGCTTCCTCGCTGGTCAGGCCGAACACGCTCTGGATCTTGAGTTTGGCGTTCGTCATGGCCCGGATCGCGTAGTTGCCCATGTTGCCCTCGGGGTCGGGGGCGGCCCAGCGTCCGTAGTCCATCGCCATGATGTTGACCACGTGGATCGTCGCGTGGGCGTCGGCGGCGGCGGTCAGCATCCAGCCCGGGCTGGCGGTGAAGCCGCTCGGGTTGATCGGGAGCGTCAGCGAGACGTTCAGTTTCTTGCCCGCGGCCTTGGCGTTCTTCTCGAGGAGGGCGATGGCCTGGCCGCGGAGGATGTCGGCGTCGCGGTCGGAGAGTTCGGCGCCCTCGATGTCGAAGTCGACCATCGTCGCTCCCAGGGTGTCGATCGCTACCTGGTAGGCGTGGGCGAGGGCGGTCACCGAGTCGCAGGCGGAGGCCAGTTCGGTGCCGGCCGCGCCGCCGAACGAGATGCGGATCTCGCCGCCGGCTTCGCGGAACTTCCTGACCCGGTAGAGGGTGTCGGGGTCGTCGATCGGGGTGTCGCCGCTCCAGGTCGGGGTGCAGCCGTCGCCGGCGATGATGAAGCCGAGGATGTACTGCTTGATGCCGGTCTCTTGGACGGATTTCGCCAGGTCGAAGAGGGGGTAGTAGCCCATGTCGACGTAGGGGGCGAAGCCGGTCTGGGGGATGACCGGGGGTTTGGTGGGGGTGGGTTTCGGGGCGGCGGCCGGCCGGATTTCCGGCTTCGGGCTCGGGGTGAGCGTCTGGTAGGCGATGGTCGCGCCGGTGGCCAGGACTATGAGGGCGGCCAGTACCGCGGTGAGGCGGAGCGGGGTGCTGGAGCGGCGGTGGCGGCCGGCTCGTTTGGTGGCGAAGTCGGGTGGGGGCCCGGAGTGGCGGGGTGCGGTGTCTCGGGTGCGGGGTGGGCCGTCGGCGTTCCACGCCACCTGGGGCGGGAGGCCCCCGGCCCCGGAGACCGGCGCCCCGTAGACCGGTGCCGCCCCGGAGACCGGCGCCCGGTAAACCGGTGCCGCTCCGGAGATGGGTGCCCCGCGGACCGGTGCCGACCCGGAGACCGGCGCTGCGCCCGACGTCGGGCGGGTTCCGTAGACGGTTGCGGCTCCGGAGACGGGGGCCGCTCCCGACACCGGCCGGGCGCCGGAGACGGGCGCGTCGTAGACGGGAGCCGCCCCGGAGACCGGGCGGGATCCGTAGACGGGAGCCGCTCCGGAGACCGGGGCCGTGCCGGAGGCGCGGGCCGCTCCATAGACCGGAGCCGCTCCCGACACCGGCCGGCCGGGCACTCGGGCTGCCCCCGTCGACGTGCGGCGACGGGGCGGCAGACCCGGGTCGTCAGACTCCGGTCCTCGTCCGGGCCCAGCAGGTCGCACGGTTAACGGTCTCCACGAAGTTTGCGTCTGCAACCTTAATACCGTACGACCGCCAGGCGTCCTGCGTCCCGAAGACGTACGACATCTTGCTAATCGCCCCGAATGCCTGTTTAGTAGAGGAAACGGCGACTTCGGGAGGGTGTGAATGGCTGAACCCCTACCCTCACCCCTCTCGCTCCCCAAGTCCCAATACCGCCAGATCGCCGACCTCCTCCGCGCCCGCATCGAGACCGGCCACTACGAAAAAGACGACCCGCTCCCCTCCGAGCCCGAGCTCGCCGCCGAGCTCGGCGTCTCCCGCGTCACGATCAACAAAGCGATCAGCCTGCTGCGCATCGAGGGCCTCGTCCGCGTCCGGCGCGGCGCCGGCACCTACGTCCGCTCCACCCCGCGCATCACCCGCGACGCGCGCTACCGCTACGCGGTCGTCCCCGGCGGCACCCACGCCAGCGAGCTCGAGGGCCGCGCGCTGGGCCTGACCCCCCGCGCCGAGTGCACCGAGGTCGGCGAGGTCGGCGCGCCGCCGGACGTCGCCGCTGCCTTCGGCATCGACCAGGGCGATCCGGTCGTCGTCCGCCGCCGTCGGCTCTATGCCGACGAGGAACCGACGCGCCTCGCCGACACCTACCTCCCCTGGGACGTCGCCGACGACACCGAACTGCTCGATTCCGACGTCGGCAGCGGCGCCATCTACTCCGACCTCGCCGATCACGGGCACGGGCCGGTCCGGTTCGCGGAGGACATCACGGTCCGGATCGCGTCCGACGAGGAGGCGCGCGCGCTCGATCTCGAGGACGGCCAGGCGGTCATCCACATCAAGCACGTCGCCTGGGACGCCACCGACCGGGCCGTCGAGGTCGCGCTGCACGTCATGCCCGCCCACCTCTGGCGCCTGCACTACGACTGGGACGTCTTCGGCCCCGACGAAGAAGACGACGAGTAGCCCAGCCCAGCGGCGTCCCCAATGTGCACTTGGGTCACCCACCGAATGCCCGCGGCGGCATACTGTGCCGCAACCACCTCGGGCGTTGGCCCTAAACGGCTATTCCGTAACGGTATAAATCGCCCGGCCAATCGGTCATCCGGGCGTTTATCACCTTATGGCTGTGAGACAACCATGCGTCCGCCAGGATCGGTGCAGTTCTCAGCAGTTACCCCTCGCTGACGACGGAGGCATAAATGGGAAGACGCGCAGCACTGGCCGCCGCCGGGGTCGCCTTAGCCGGGTTGATCTCGCCGGCGCTGGTGTCACCGGCCGCAGCGGCGCCACAAGCGCCACGGGCCGCGGCGGCCCCCGCGCCGATCACCTGGACCGCATGCGGCACCGAGAACTATCCGACGCTGCAGTGCGGCAAGGTCTCGGCCCCGCTCGACTACGGCAACCCGGGCGGTAAGAAGATCACGCTCGCGGTGTCCCGCATCCCCCACACCGCGGCGACCTCGCAGGGCGCGCTCCTGGTCAACCCGGGTGGCCCGGGTGGATCCGGCCTCACGCTGGCCGGGTTCGTCGCCAGCAACCTGCCGGCTGCGGTCGCGTCCCAGTACGACGTCATCGGTTTCGACCCGCGCGGGGTCGGCGACAGTGACCCGTCGCTGAACTGCGCGCAGGGCATCTTCGACCCGGTCCGGCCGGACTCGGTGCCGAAGACGAAGGCCGACATGGAGGCGAACCTCAAGCGGGTGAAGAGCTTCGCCCAGGCCTGCGCCACCAAGTACGGCAGCATCCTGAAGTACATCGACACGATCAGCGCCGTCAAAGACATGGACGTGATCCGGCAGGCGCTCGGCGTCAAGACGATCAACTACTTCGGCTACTCGTACGGCACCTACCTGGGTTCCGTGTACGCGAAGTTGTTCCCGAAGAACGTCCGCCGGATGGTGCTGGACAGCGTCGTCGACCCGACCGGGGTCTGGTACGAGGACAACATCGACCAGGACTACGCGTTCGACGCCCGCCACAAGGCGTTCGCGGCCTGGGTGGCCAAGTACGACAGCACGTACCACCTGGGTACGACGCAGAAGGTCGTGCTCGACAAGTGGTACGCGGCCCGGGCCGCGCTCAAGGCCAAGCCGGCCGGTGGAGAGGTCGGTCCCTCGGAGTTCGAGGACACGTACATCCCCGGCGGCTACTACAACGGCTACTGGCCCTACCTGGCCGACGGCCTCGCCGCGTACGTGAACCAGAAGGACGAGCAGGCGCTGGTCGACCTGTACGAGGCGTTCGGCGCGATCGACGAGAGCGGCGAGAACGGCAACACGATCTACAACGCCGTGCAGTGCCGGGACGCCCACTGGCCGCGTGACTGGTCGACGTGGGTGGAGGACACCTGGCGCGTGTACAAGAAGGCGCCGTTCATGGCCTGGAACAACGCGTGGTTCAACGCCCCGTGCGTGTACTGGCCGACGAAGAGCCTGCAGCCGATCGACGTCACGAACTCGAAGGTCCAGTCCGTGCTGATCTTCCAGGCGACGCTCGACGCGGCGACGCCGTACCCGGGCGCCGTGGTCACCCGGCAGAAGATCAAGAACTCGCGGCTGGTCGTCGAGGTCGGTGGTGGCAACCACGGCATCACGCTCGGCGGTAACGCCTGCCTCGACAAGTACCTGAGCGACTACCTGGCCACCGGGGCGCGCCCCGACAAGCCGGGGCTCGTCGACGCGACCTGCGCGAAGGTGCCGGACCCGGAGCCGCTGGCCCCGACCGCCGCCGCCGGATCGACGGCGAAGGCCGCCATCAAGGCCGGCCGCGGGACGATCCACGAATTCGTGGCAACTCGACCCGTAGAGTAAAAGCTCGCTTTACCGGGCATTCTGGGCACGGGCGACAATGCAGTCGTCCGTGCCCAGGAGGTCCGGCCATGATCTCTCATGTCAACTGCGTGATCCTCTACGTTCGCGACCAGCAGCGATCGCTCGAGTTCTACGTCGACACGCTCGGCTGGGACCTCCGGACGGACGCCTTGATGTCCGACGGCACGCGCTGGATCGACGTCGCACCGCCCCGGGCTCGCACCCGGGTCGCGCTGATCACGCCCACCGGCGGCTACGTCTTCCCGCCGAGCGCCGCCGCGCCCTGCACGCTCACGACCGAGGACGCTCAGGCGACGTTTCACGACCTGAAGGGCCGGGGCGTCGAGGTGACCGAGCCGGTCGTCGAGTCCTGGGCCACCTACCTCACGGTCACCGACCCGGACGGCTACGTCTACGTCGTCGGCGAGAACCACGATTAGCGGCGGGGCAGCCTCAACACGTGATCGCGGATGTCGCCGCCGACGCCGGTCGAGAGCGTCTTGCCGGCCGCGTGCAGCTCTCTCACCGCGGCCCTGATCTGGGCCGTGTCGGCGGTGCCGAACAGCCCGTCGAGAACCTCGCGGGGACGGTCGGAGATCCGGAACTCGCCCACCCGGCGCCGGGTGGCCAGCAGGTTCTGCTTGAGGCTCTCGACGACCGCCCGCTCCTCGTGCCGCTCGGCCCCCACGGCCAGGTGCTGCGCGCTCTGCATCCCTTCGACCGGCAGTTGGTCGCCCTCGTCGGGCGTCCCGGACTGTCGTAACGTGCGGCGCCAGCCCCGGCGCGCCCTCGCGACAGCGTCCGCGAAAGCCCAGGCGCCGTGGGGTTGCCGAGTGATCAGGATCAGCCAGAACACCGGTTCGTCGTTCGGGTTCACCCGGACCGCGGCCGGCCAGGCGCGGCCCGGCAGGGCCGCCTCCAGACGGCGGAGGTAGCCGCGGACCACCGCGCCGGCGCCGCCCGAGTGGAACTCGGTGCGCCAGTCCGCGCCGACCGCGCGGTCGAGCTTCTCGAGCGCGGCCTCCGACCGGCGCCCGCCGACCAGGTTGACCGCGATCCGTTTGATCGCGTCCGCCCGGACGAACGCGATGACGTCCGTGCTCGGCCAGCGACCGGCGCGCGGTCCGCTGAGTAACTCGGTCAGCGCGTCGAGCTGCAGGCTGCCCGCGGTGACGTCGTGGACGAGGAGGAGCGCGGCCTGCTCGGCCTCGGTGAGGAGCTCGGGCAGCGCGTCGGCGACGGTTCCCCGCCGGGCGTCGGTGCCGGCCAGCGGTTTGAGGGCGGCCGGGCTCTCGTCGAAATGGATCAGGCGCGCGTCCGGCGCGCCTGCGGCGGCCGATTCCAACGCGGACGCCAGGGAGCCCGCCGGTTCGCCGACGACGACGGGGGACGCGGTGACCCGGCCTTTTGTCGCAGTTCGGAGCCAAGAACCCAGATAGTTCCCGAGGAACTGCGCTACCAGGAGCGCCGACGACTGCCGCGATGTAACGAGCGGTGTCGACCGGGCCACGCCACTACTTTCCCACGGGCCTCCGGGGCCGTGTGGGCGCAGTCAGCCGAACGGTCACACGTCGCCCAGGTCACCTTGACTGTTCACCGACCGGGCCTGCAATCTCTAGCGAGCAGCTAGGTCTTACCGAACTCATCATCAAAGGGAGCCGCCGTGATCACGCGCCGCCAACTGTTCGCAGGCTCTGCCTCGCTCGGCCTGCTGGGTGCGCTCGCGGCTTGTGGGGGTAACGACGAAGACAGCGGCACCGAAGGCGTCGCCAAGGAACTGCGGCTGGGCTTCTTCCCGAACCTGACCCACGCCCCCGCGCTGGTCGGCGTGAGCGAGGGTCTGTTCACGAAGTCCCTGGGCAGCACGAAGCTCTCGACTCAGCAGTTCAACGCCGGTCCGGCCGCCGTCGAGCAGATCTTCGCCGAGGCGCTGGACGCGACCTACGTCGGTCCTAACCCGACGGTCAACGCGTTCGTCAAGAGCAAGGGCGAGATCATCCGGGTCATCGCCGGTGCGGCCTCCGGCGGCGTGGCTTTCGTCGTCAAAAAGGGCATTACGGAAGCGAACCTCAAGGGTAAGAAGATCGGCACGCCTCAGCTGGGCAATACCCAGGACGTCGCGTTGCGGTACTGGCTCAAGCAGAAGGGGCTGACCGCGACCAAGGAGGGTGGCGGCGACGTCAAGATCCAGCCTCAGGAGAACGCGCAGATCCTGGAGAAGTTCACGGCCGGCCAGCTCGACGGCGCCTGGGTGCCCGAGCCCTGGGTGAGCCGCCTGGTCGCGGCCGGCGGCGAGGTGCTGGTCGACGAGCGCGACCTGTGGCCGAACAAGCGGTTCGTGATCACGAACCTGATCGTCCGCACCGAGTTCCTCGAGAAGTACCCGAAGACCGTGAAGGCGCTGCTCGAGGGCCACGTGGCCGCGAACGACGCGATCAAGAGCGATCCGGCGAAGGCCCAGCAGGCGGTCTCGGACCAGATCGGCAAGCTCACCGGCAAGCCGCTCAAGCTCGACACGATCAAGAAGGCCTGGCCGACGCTGGAGTTCCTCAACGACCCGATCGCGTCCTCCCTCACCACCGGCGCCGAGCACGCCGAAGAGGTCGGGCTGCTCGACAAGGTCGACCTGAAGGGCCTCTACGACTTGAAGCTTCTCAACGAGGTGCTCAAGGAGAAGGGGGAGAGCTCGGTGACCCAACCATGACAGCCGTGACCACCGGCACGACCACGAAGGCGGGCGCTGTCCGCCTTCGTGGCGTGTCCAAGCGCTATCCGGGCGGCACGCTCGCGCTCGACGGTGTCGACCTGTCGGTCCAGCCCGGCGAATTCGTCTGCCTGGTCGGGGCCTCGGGATGCGGGAAGAGCACGCTGCTCAACCTCGTCGCCGGGCTGGACGCTCCGACCGCGGGCGAGATCGACGTCGAGGGCGGCCGGGCCGCGTTCATGTTCCAGGAACCGGCGCTCTTCCCCTGGCTGAAGGTCGGGCAGAACGTCGAGGTGCCGTTGAAGCTGCGGGGGGTCTCTCGGGCCGAGCGGCGTGCACAGGCATTGGATCTGCTGGCGACGGTTCGTCTTCGGGATGTCGCCGACAAGCGGCCCCACGAGCTCTCCGGCGGTATGCGTCAGCGGGTCGCGCTGGCCCGCACCTTGGCCCAGGACGCGCCGGTGCTGCTGATGGACGAGCCGTTCGCCGCGCTCGACGCGATGACCCGGGACGCTCTCCACGACGAGCTCGAGCGGGTGTGGCTGGAGCGGAAGCTGAGCGTCCTCTTCGTCACGCACAACGTCCGCGAGGCGGTGCGCCTCGGCGACCGGATCATCCTGCTGGCCAGCCGTCCGGGCCGGGTGATCCAGGAGTTCGTCGTCGATCAGCCGCGGCCGCGGCGGCTGGATGACCCTTCGGTCGCCGCCTTGGCGGGCGAGGTCACCGATCGCCTGAAGGAAGAGGTGCGCCGGCATGTCAGTTGAGATCCCCGGCAAGCCGGACTTCTCGAGCGCACAGGAAATGGCCGAGCTGGCCGGGCTCGACGCGCTGGAATTCGAGCCGGAGCGGCGGGATCTCGGGCGCCGGATCTGGCGCAGTGCCTGGCCGAAGCTTCTGGCGATCGTGCTCGCGGTCGCGGTGTGGCAGATCGTGGTCGAGACGGGCTGGCGATCGCGCACGATCCTGCCCCCGCCCACCGAGGTGTTCCCGCAGCTCTGGGACATGCTGACGACCGGCTCGTTCTGGAGCGCGGTGGCCACCACCATGCGCCGGGCGATCATCGGGTTCGCGGTCGCGGTGGCGATCGGGCTGGTGATCGGGTTCGCGGTGGCCCGGTTCGCGGTGCTGCGGGCCGCGGTGGGGTCGCTGATCACCGGTCTGCAGACGATGCCGTCGATCGCCTGGTTCCCGCTGGCGATCGTGCTGTTCCAGGGCGGCGAGGCGGCGATCTTCTTCGTGATCGTGCTCGGTGCCGCTCCGTCGGTGGCGAACGGCGTGCTGGCCGGCGTCGACTTCGTGCCGCCGTTGCTCGTCCGGGCCGGGCGGAACATGGGCGCGAGCGGGTTCAGCCTCTATCGGACCGTGATCGGGCCGGCGTCACTACCGGCGATCCTGGCCGGGCTGAAACAGGGCTGGGCGTTCTCCTGGCGCAGCCTCATGGCCGGTGAGCTGATCGTCGTGATCGGCGAGTCCGGGTCGCTGGGCGCGTTGCTGACGTTCACCCGCGAGCTGTCCGAGTACGGGCAGATGCTCGGGGTCATGATCGTGATCCTGGTGATCGGAATCCTGGCCGACGCCGTGTTCGGCTGGGCCAACAACTCCCTCCGCCGGCGCTGGGGTCTGGCTACCGACCGCACCTGATCAGCAGATTTTCCGTAAGTTTCCCTCAATTCCGATGCATTCGGTCGGGGCTGAGTGTGACCGACGGGCGAATGAGCGGCATGATGGGAAGGTGCAGATATCGGCTCGGGCGGAGTACGCGGTAAGGGCACTTCTGGCGCTCGCCGCGAACGATCCCACGACGTCCACGGCCCAGGCGCTCGCTGACGAGCAGGGCCTTCCCCGCAAGTTCCTCGAGGCGATTCTTTCCGACCTCCGCCGCGGTGGGCTGGTACGCAGCCAGCGCGGGGCCGAGGGCGGGTACCGGCTCGCGCGTCCGGCCGACTCGATCGCGATCGGTGAGGTACTCCGGGTGGTCGACGGCCCGCTGGCCGGCGTCCGGGGTGAGCGGCCCGAGGCCGCCATCTATACCGGAGCGGCGCAGAACCTGCAGACCGTGTGGGTCGCGGTGCGGGCGGCGGTCCGCAACGTGCTGGACGAGGTGACGCTGGCCGATGTGTTGTCGGGGAACTTCCCGGCTCACGTCAGCGAGATGGTGGCGGCGCCGGGAGCCTGGGCGTCGAAGTAGGTTCTCAGCCTCGCAGAGGCTCGGAGGCGCTGAGCGCGAAGGCGGCGGCCGCGTCGACCGGGCGGGGGCGCTCGACCGAGCCCTGCTCGTCCCACTCGATGCGGGCGGCCAGCTCGAGGTAGCGGTCGATGTCGTTGACGCTGTCGGTCGCGGTTCCGTACATGGTGCCCTCCGTTGGGTCCGTTGCCTCCAACACAGATAACGACCGGAAAAGTGCGTCGTCCGGTTCAGATCGGGTGCAGGGAAGGAGCAGGGGCCGGCCGCTTGCATCCGCGCGGCCGGCTGAGCTACCGGGCGGACGGTAGCGGACGGGGTTCCTCCTTGATGGTTTTGCTCGTACCGGTGGTCGGCCAGAGGTTGCGGGGGTCGGTGGACCGGGCCGTGTCGGTGCTGCCGTCGGCGAGCCAGGCGGCCTGCCCGTTGACGTAGAGTTCCCACCCGCCGAAGGCGTCGTGCGTGCCCGAGACCGCGTACTGGAGCGCGCCGTCCGCGCCCCTGGTGATCGTCACGCGGACGACGGCGTCGACGTCGGCGATCTGGGTGTTGATCAATCCCCCGACGATGTCTCGGAGGTTGAGCGGGCCGATGCCGACGTTCGGCATGAAGTCCGCTGACTTCCAGGGGAAGTAGGGCGTGCCCACGAGCTGGAAGGTCACTTCGACGCGATCGCTGACGTTGCGGTAACCCGCCGACGCCACCATGTCTTTCGGGTCCGACGCGGTCAGCGTGCCCGCGATGGGCAGCGCTCCGGGCTTGAGCTGCCGCCACCAGGCCGGCGAGTCGGGCGCCTGGGTCGTATCGCCGTTCCAGTAGAGCTCCGTCTCGCCGAACTGGGCGGCCGGTTTCTCGGCCGCCGTGACGCGGAGCTGGTCGGGGTTGAGCCGCACGGTGTACGCGATGCGCGCGCGGCTCGATCCGCCGCTCTGTTCGTAGTACCGGTCGTCGCCACGGATCGCGACGGGGGCGCCGGCGAGGGTGATCGCCTCCGCCGGGATGAACCAGCGCAGCTCGAAGGTGACCGTCACGTTCCGGGTCCGCTTCAGCGACTGCGTGGTGGCGGTCGTTCCCGAGTCCCCGTGCTTCAGGTCCGAGCCTTGGTCGTCGCCCGGCCATTGATCCCACTCGCCGGGATCGGAACCCTCCGGCTCCGCCTGCACCAACGGCGGGTCGCTGTACGCCTGCTGTTCGTTGGGCCCGACGCTGCCCGGCTGCTGTTGTTGCCGGCGGTCCATGTCTTTGCCCTGGTTCGCGCGGGCGCCCTGCTCCGAGGTGTTCTTGGGCTTGCCTACCAGCGACGCGGCCGTCTTGAAGTTCTCGGCGGCCCAGCGCTGCGCGGCCTCCGATCCGCCGAACGCTCCGCGCAGCGCCGCGTCCGCGAGCCCGGTGGTGCCGGAGAGCCCGCTCATGTCACGGAACATGGTGCCTTGTGAGAGGGCGTTGAGCGCCGCTGTCATGCCGGTCGGATCCGGGAGCGGCGTCGGGTTCGTGATGTTGAGTACCGTCGGCGACAACGGCTGCGCCTTCAGATCCGGTGTCTGGTCGCGCGACTCGGCGGTGAGCGCGGCGATCTCGGAGGCGACGATCGGGATCGGCGAGTCCTGCCAGTTCCAGAACCGGCTGTTGTCGAGCTTCTCCGCGGAGTTCGCGCGCCCGAGCACCGCCTCGGCGAACACGCCGCCGGTCGGCAACGGCACGATCGCCTCCGACACCACTCCCGTCTGGAGTTGCTTCTCGTCGAGGAACTTCTGCCAGTCGTCGTCGGTGGCGTAGGTGCGGAACACGAGATAGTTGGCGGCCACCGTCACGGGTGTGGGGTCGATCGCCTCCATCAACGGCCGGCCGGCCAGCGTGAAGCGCGCCAACGCGAGCGCGATCGACGGGGCATCGAGGCTCTGCCAGATCGCTTGGCTGTAATGCAGGGCGTTCTCGTCCAAGTGCCCGGAGATCGTGTCGAAGCCGGCGCTGACGCCGAGATCGAGCAGCGCGACGTCGTCCGTTCCGGCGGTGACCGGCACGGTGACCGTCGCGGTGACCCACCGTCCGTGGTCCTCGCCGGGGTCGGCCCGCACTCGCTCGCCCCGGATCTGTACGGCCACCGTGCCGGCATAGGCGCTCTTCTGCGGGTCCCGACGCAGCAGGACGCGGCGGACGGACGACATCGCGCCGTCGAAGTTGGTGCTGATGTGATCGTGCTCGGCCACGGCTGGGGCCTTGTCCACACCGGCCGTCTGCCGGTCCGAGGCGGTCGTCGGCTGAGCCAAGGCGGCCGTCTGCTGGTCGGCCAGGGCCGGAGGCCGCGTGGCGTCGGCCGCGAAGGGCTGGTATGTCACGCTTCCGTTCTGGTGTTCGACGACGAGCCCGCGGAACGGATGCCCCGGCGTGCTGGTGCCGACGTCGATCCTGTGCCAATCCTCGACCGGAATCGCGACGTCGCGCGCGCGGACGGCGCCGACCCCGTACTCCGCGGCGAACTCGGTGACCGTCCACGAGAGCGCTGGCGACGAGAGCGCGAGGATCTCCGCGTCGAGGTCGGTGCGTAACGCCGTGCCGACCGCCGGGGTCAGCGCGGCGGCTGCGATCGCCTCGCGGAAGCGGTAGACGAGTTCGCGCCGGCGGAAGTCGAATACCTTCATCGGGACGAACAGGCAGCGGGTCACTCGGTTGAGCTCGATCGCCACGCGGTAGGTCTGGACGACCTCGTAGTACTGCACGGTCAGCGCGTGCATGTGGTTGTAGTTCGTGACGGCGCGGGTCGAGAGCCGTTCGTGCTCCTCCTGAGAAACCTCCTGGACCACTGTCGACCAGCGCTCACGGACCATCGTCGACGCCTGCTGGGTCAGGTCGGCGATGTTCTGCGTGAGCTCCGACCGCAGGTTGCGCGAGCCGGTGGAGACGCCCCAACTCGACGCCTGGCTCTTCCCCGAGCCGTAGCCGATCGAGTAGCCGCCGCCCCAGCCGTACCCCTGGCTGTCTCCGCCGTACGAGCCGCCACCCCCGCCGCTCTTGCCGATTCCCCAGCTCTCGCCGCCGGACTGGGCCGCGCTCATGCCGGATTGGAACTCGCCGGCCACCGCGTCGACGACCTCGTTGAGCGCCCGGGTGTGCGTCTGTTGGTTGGTGAGCTGATCCTGTTCGCGGGTGCTCTCCATGCGCTCACCCCGCTCGCGGCGTTCCCAGTCGACGAGCGCTATCCGCGTACTCTCTCCCGGCGCGAGTGCCAGGCTATGCAGCAGCTGGCCCAGGGCCAGGCCGTTGGTGTACCAGGACTGCGAGAACTCCACCACGGCGCCGACCGCGATGCGATCGAACCCGGCGTTGCTCAGCAACGCGTCCGTGAGATCGACCTGCCCGGCGGCTTCGATCGCCGGGCTCGCCGGGTCGACGTGCGCCGGCAGCCAGTGTGCGAGCGCGGACCGCGGGTCGGCCGCCGCGAGTTCGCGCGGCCCGGCGGGTGCCGGCGGCGGGTCGACGAAACGATCGAGCAGAATTGTCTGGTAATAGGCGCGTTGGTTGGGGTGCGTGCCCATTGTCGGCACGAGCTCGGGTGGGGTGCCGGGATCCCAGACGCCGCTATCCCAAATAGTGTCGGAATTCTGCGCGGGAGTGTCGACCACAGAAGAAAGGTAGCGCCAGCGGCGATTCAGGAGAAGGCTGAGGGAGAAGTAGTGGCTCGCCGACGCAGTGAGGAATCTCCATGGCCATTCCGGCGCGCAGGATTCGTGACCGTGAGTCCTTCAACAACGTGACTTCCTCACCACACGAAACCGCCGCGATCTACTTTTTCAAGCAGCTTGATCCGATTTATGACGCGGTCTGTGCCGTAGCGCAAGATTTCATCAATCGGCCGCATCTCTACACGCGAATCGGCAGCGACGAATGCGTCGAGGCCCTGGCGAGGCTGCGGTCCCAGCTCGGCACCGACCCGCGCCTGCCCTCGCGTGACCAGCGCGCGCAGGCGTACGCGGCGGTGTACGGCCCGCCGAACGGAGTGGCCGAATTCGACAAACTCCGCGAAGACCTGATGGCGGCCGCAACCGCCTATGCCGAGCGGGTATTCGACACCGGGGTCGACATGCTTCGGGAACGGGTGAGAACGGCACACAAGCCGCTCAAAGACTTTCTGACGGGCGCAACGGGCGATTCCACGAGATGGACGAGTGGGCAGGCTCTGGACAATCTCGCGGAACGCACGTGTTTCAGCGTCTTGCGCGTTCCCGGAATCAGCAGCGTCTTCGGAATCGCGTCGGCGCCGCAAAAGGATTGGCCCTATTCCGAAGACAGCGACGCCAACAAGCTGCTCGACGAGATCAGCCGCCGCCTGACGCCCGCGAACGTGCTCGATCGGCAGGGCGCCAGTAGTCGGCAGCGGGTCGCCGCGCGGGGTGCCGAGGCCATCGCCTCGGTGCTGGATTACTCCGAAAACGGCGCCGATCGCGGCGACGACAACGCCTCGCTGGACATCCTGATCACCCAGGTCTACACGTGGGCCACGGCCAAGAAAGCGCTCGCGATGGGCGCAACCTCAAACTGAATCGCTTACAGTATGACTTACGTGAGCGATGGGCATCGGGTGGGAGCCTGCTGCCGAGCGGCCGAACCAGGGGGCCGGCGGGGCGCCGGAACCGAAACGAGACGGAGACCGGTTCCGAGTGGACGACGAAGGCCCGGTCCATCCATGGACCGGGCCTCACGTTTAGCCTGCTCAGCGGGCTGGCGGAGGATACGAGATTCGAACTCGTGAGGGGTTGCCCCCAACACGCTTTCCAATGCTGCTCGGCGGCGTTCGCGGGCATCCGTACCCGTCCGGACCTGCGGCGCGACCAAACCGCCGCACGTCGCCGGACCTCCCCGAACGCGCATGAACGAGACGGAAACTGAGACGGACGGCGTTGCGACCGCACACGTGGGATATCGCGGCGGGAGCTCCGCCGTGCTACTGTCCCCGATCACGACGCGAGGTGCGTCGCGGTGTACCGAAGCGCAGGCACCGACCTGCGTAGAGGTGGCAGTACCCGTTCGGCCCTGGCACGCCGGGACCTGAGGTCAGTCCATAGCCGCGATCGGCAACTCGTTTCGCTCGGCAGAAGGCGGGCTCGATCCGCTGGATGCTGGAGCGCGAGCTGGTCGGTGTCCGGCTCCCGCGTGTAGTGCCCGCGGGAGAATCCCCTTCCGTGGGACGTCCGGGATCCGGAAGGACACCATGGTTACCCCGGAAGAGAACCACCCGTCGGCGCCGAGCCACGTCATCGGCGAGACGACCGAAATGCCCAAGCCGCTCCGCCGTCTGCCGGAGCTGCCCGAGCCGGGCAAGATCCGCGCGGTCCGTGCCGCCGCGCGCAAGCACCTGGGAATGGGTGACCGCGCGGCCGGCGCCATGTCCACGATCTGGGTGCGGCCCGATGACGTTTTGCCGCAGATCGAACAGCCGCGCCGGATGCGCATTCCGGGCGGCGACCTCCTGTACGTCGAGGGGCTGGTCTGGATCCCCCGGCTGATGGCCGACCCGTTCAACCCGCGTAACGCCGCGGATCACCGCTACCCGGTGTCGGGCGGTGGTGCGTCCTCCCTGGAGCACGACATCGCCGGCAGCATCACCGCGGGGCGGGCGGAACTGGCGATGACCGCGCCGTCGCGCGACGCCCTGCTCAACGCGCTGAGCAAGGGCATGGCGAAGACGCGCGTGGCGAACACGCCCTACCCGCCGATCGGTGACCAGGGGATCATGGATGCGCCGTTCGGGGTGATGACGGTCTTCGGCTTCGAAGACGGCACCCCAGACGTCGCGGTGCCCGGGGTCCGGGAGGGCTCCAGCCGCGTCACCCACGCGCAGGCGATGCACGAGCTGGAGCCGGAGGACACGGTCCTGCGGATGCCGTCCGGCTCGAAGGCGATGACCGACTTCATCGCGGAGATCAACAGCATCGTCGACAAGCCGGCCGCCGAGCTCACCGAGAACGACAAGGCGCGCGTGCGGTGCGCGACCACGAACTTCATCCTGATCGTCGGCTTCGATCCGGACGTGGACGGCAGCATCGACCTCGCCGAGGCCGTCAAGACCAAGGTCGCTCAGGAGCATCTGAACATCAAGGCTGACTGGTCGCTCCCCGCCCGCCACTCCGTCATGGCCGACGACTGCCTGCGGTCCGCGTTCGGCGAGTCGCTGCTCACGAGCGGGCAGGAGTACGACTGGCTCCGCGGCCTGATGACCGCGGACACGGCATCGGCGGCAGGCGTGTCCAAGGACGCGGACGACCGCACCACCCGGCTCCTCTACCTGTTCACCACCGACGAGCCCAAGGTGCACGCCGCGATCCGGCGGCCGATCGCCTTCGTCCTGAGCCGTGACAACACGCGGAAGGTCCAGGTCAAGAAGACGACCAAGGTGCCGTACGCGGTGGAACTGGTCTCCCGCGAGTTCCGCGGGCGGCCCGGCTATGAGAACTCGACCGTCGACCGCATGGTCAAGGTGGTGGAGAACGGCGCGAAGATCACCGGGCTCAGCCCGTGGACGATGACCTCCCGGTCGCTCAACGCGCTGGAGAAGGCCGCCCTCGCCGAGCTGCACTCGGCCGGAAAGCCCGGGGCCAGCTGCACGGAACTCGCCGTCCGGGCGCTCTACTACATCGCGGTCCACGACGTTCTGCGGGTTCCCCGTAACGACCAGGGAGCGACGTCCGACCGTCGTACGGTCGCCGAGGTTCTGGAGGCGATGCTGGACACGCCTCGCGGGATCGCTCAGCTGGCCCTGATCGTGCGCGATGGGCGCCGGGGGCAGCGGCCCTTCCTCCGCGACGAGGCGGGTGAACCCGTGATGGACGCTACGGGCACCGATCCCGTCACGCTGCAGAACCACACGATGCGCTACGACCTGTACCCGAAGGGCCAGGCCAGTGAGGCCCCCCAGGGCCAGGACCCGTTCCTCGCCGCACAGATCCGGCTCAAGGACGCCGTGAACGCGCTGGAGATCACGGCAAACGACCTCGAAGCCGTGAAGGACGACGAGGGCAACAAGCTGGTCGAGCAGCAGGGCCTGCCCACCCAGGCCAAGGCCTGGCGCAAGCAGCTGCGCGACGTCGCCGAGCGGCTGTCCGACTGGTACGAGGTCGGCGTGGAGTACCGCGCCAGCAACGCGGACATCCCCGCGAGTCCCACGACCGACCCGGGGGATGAGGACCCGGAGGCCGCTTAGCCTCCGTCGCCGGGGACGACTGCGATCGTCCCCGGCGGTTGCCCCGCGCCCTCGGCGGCTCCGACTGAGACGACTCGACCGGTAACCCCGGGCGGATAAGCCCGCGCGGTCACCCACCGTATGCGGACCTGGCCTAGCGAAGCCGCCAGGACCCTTGCGCCCCACCGGCGGGCACGGGGCGTCACACAACGCGTCTGACGGCGGTTGAGCGGGCACACCACGATGTCCCTCAACTGGATGGCCTATGTGGTTGCCGGCCGGTCAGCGCGACTATCCACAGCCCCGCGTCGCGTGACGCGATGCGTCGGGGTGAACGCTTATCATCACGAACAGGCAACGGCCCCCACAGTTGGCGCTGTGAGGGCCGTAGGCCGGGCACGGAGCCCGTCGTTCTTCCCAAGGCGACGATACCGAGCAGTCCGAAGCCTCGCATGTCCGAGGTTGCGATCGCTTGGGTGATTTTTCTCCTCCGAACGTCCGGTCGCGCCTGACCGGGTCGGGCCATCAGGGGTCGACCTACGTTCGAGAGAGAGGAGGGGCAGTTGCCCCCCGCCCGTTCCATCGCGCACGTCTCGTTGCTCTACCTCGCCCGGCACGCCGGCCTGTCCGGGTTCGCCCGGTCGCGGTACGTCACCCGGCTCCGCCGCGACCGTGACGCCGGTAACACCGGCTTCAACGCCGACGGAAAGCTCATCGCCGGGTTGAAGGCTGATCTGCAGTTCGGCACCGCCGGCGCCGGGGTGACCGAAGCCGTGGCGACGGTCAGCCCCCGCTTACGGGGCCGGTACCGGGCGCTCGCGCCGGGTCTGTTGACCTACCTGCGGGCCATGCCCGAGCGGCTCCGGTGCGCACCGGTGTCTCTGAGCCAGCCTACGGTCGTGGTCGCCGACCTTCCGATCAAGCTGCGCGCGCACCTCGGCGTGCAGCACCCGGACGGCTCGGTCGAGGTGGTCTGGTTCTGGTGCGACGAGGAGCCGCCGAAGTCCGAGACCGTGGCCCTCGTCCACCACCTGCTGGCCGAGCACCTCGAACTGCTCCACCCGGCCGCGAGCCGCGTGGTGATCCTCGACGTCCGCCGGGGCACCCGGTACGAGGCGCCTCTCGGCATCAGCGGACACAACCTCGACGGCTTCATCGCCAGCGAGGCCGCCGCGTTCCGCGCAAGCTGGAGCGCGGCAGCGGCATAGCGCCTGGCCAAGATGGTGAAGCGAAGCGGGCCTGACGCCGATTAGCGATGGCCCGGCCGGACCTCCGGCCGGGCCATCTTTCCATTACATGCCCTTGATGCAGGGGTGCGATCGTCGTAGACACTCGCCCGCCCTGATCTTCACACGGTCATCTACCGCCGAGACATTTGCCGGGTTACCTAATCGCATCCGCTATGTTGCCCATGCTCGTCACCAGGGCGTCCGGCGCGGCCGCGCGAAATAGCTCAACTTTAGACGGCCGATTGGCATAGGCAATCACCCTCACCCCGGCGGCTCGGGCGGCCTCAATGTCCGTCATTGAGTCTCCGATAAAAACACACTCACCCGGTTCGCTTCCCAGGTCGCCGATCGTGCGTGTGAGCAAATGCGGATGCGGTTTCATTAGGCCGGGATGACCTGCCGGTCGTCCGGCAATTGATGATACGTAATCAGCGAGTGACCGCGCCCGAAGGAATTCTCTGATCGCTCCGGCTGAATTGTTGCTCACGACGGCCACCGGCCGACTGGATTTCGCTGCGGCGCGGATAAGTGCTCTTGCCCCTGGTGTCTCTTCGGCAGTCTCTATGGCCCGTAGTTCGGCGCCGGATATCTCTTGTTCCATTGACAAAACGACATCCGGCCGGTCAAGTGTTGCGGACCAGTGGAGTACCGCCAGTGGATCGCCAGTTTCTGCGATATCGAGCGGTAGAGATTCTCCGTATCGGATTGCGACCTCGCGGGCTCGATCGGCTACGGATGTTGCTGGATATCCCGCGAAGACGTGACAGATCGGGCCGTCGAAGTCGAGCAATAGAGGGCCGGTGTACCCGACTATCTGCTCCAGGGAAGCGGTCACGGCTGGTACTCGTACGAGATCGTGTTCCAGACTGATTCGAACCACTGGCGCGACGAAGCAACAAACTGTGACCCGTCGGAAGTCTCATCGTCGCTCACGACGTAATGGAATAGCGCTACGTCCTTACCCATCAGGTCGAATATCTGCGTCGACTCCCCTTTGATGCTGACCGGCCGCCGTACGACGGGGTAGAAGCCGTAAAAAACTTCTGATTGGTTGATGACGTATAGCTTGAAGAGAGGTGCGGCCTGATGTAGTCGGATCTCCACGGAACTAGACTTAATCAATCCTAGTTCGGCCAATTCCGAGACTTGGTCGAAAATACCATCCGCCGCGCGCCGGGTTATTCGCTCCGCCCGCTGCCGGACTGGTCCGTCGTCACCTCCGTCGGCGTCCGCAGGAAGCGGTCCGGGCGAAGACATGTCGGAAAGTAGAAGACGGACCGCTATCGATTCCGGTGTGTGGCGGCCCGCCCGTACCTTATCGAGCGCCTCCGCGATGGCGTCTCGCAAAGTCTCGCCAGAGAACCCCGCAAAGTCGATCGATACGTGCGATTGTTCGAACGCCGCTTCAATATGCGGACGCAGTTCAACCGCGCGCTGAGTCTGAGCGCGCACGAATGCTCCGCTGCCCTGCCGGGTGATGATCAAACGCTCGCTACGCAGAATTTCCAATGCGCGCTTTACCGTCTCTCTGGCGACCTCGTAACGCGCCGCGAGGTCAGGCTGCGACGGTAGCCGATCGCCGGGCCGCAACTTGCCGGTCAGGATCGCAGCTCGGAGCTGATTGGCGATTTGGACGGACGCCTGCTTCGGATCGTCGGGGTCCAACTGGCCGAGAAAGTCCAGTTCACGGGACATGCGGCGAGCGTACACATGGCTAGCCATGCAAGCAAAGTTTGGCCATCGGTCTTGACTTGACTAGCCAGGTGCGCATACCTTTGCTCCATCGCAGCCTGACTAGCCAGGCTGGCCATCTTGGGAGGTCGAGTGAAGCGGATGCAGTACTCGCGAGCGACGGACGTTGAGCCCACGTCGGCAGCGCTTCGGGCGATCGAGCGGGAGTGGCCGGTCATAGAAGCCGAAATGGATCTGGTGTCAGTCGAGGCTGCGCTGGCCGACATTGACGACCTGTCACAGCTGGACGCTCACCGCCTGATGGCGGCGCAGAAGCGTGTCGAGACCACGAGGGCTCGATTCGCTGCGGCGGACGGCTTCTACGGGTGGGAGGCGGCCTGATGACGCTCTCCCTCGCCGTGATTCTGGCCCTGATCGTGGCCGCCCTGATCTTCTTCGGCCGCACCACGATCCTCACCGCGCTGGTCTGCCTCGCCGCGGGCGTCGCTCTGGCGCCGACGCCGGTCGGGCCGGTGCTGTTGCTGATTCCGCAGGCGATCGCCACGGGCGTCGCCGCCGGCGTCTCGGCGGTGTTCTCATGACCGCCCCGACTCGGTCCACCGCCGCGCGCCGCGCCGTGACCGTCGAGCGCAGCGCCGCTGAGCTGGCCGCCGACTTGGCCGCCGAGCGCGACCTGGACACCGTGTGGCGCGAGGACACCCGCGCCCGCCGGGCCGGTGCCGTCGAGCACCGCAACGCCCTCGCCGATGTCGAGGAGACCGCCTCCGCGGCCAAACGCGCCCGCCGTGAGCGGGCCACCGACGCCCGCGAGTCCGAGAAGCTCAACGCCCTGTACCGGCGGGCCACCCGATCGGGGGAGCGCGCCCGGCTTCGTGCCCGGATCCTCGGGTCGGCCGAGGTCCGCGCCCTGCGGATCGCGAAGGTCCGCACGGTTACTCTCGCGGCCGGTGTGCCGGTGCTGACCGCGTTCGCCGCCTGGTCGACCACCGGTGTCCAGGCCGGCGTCGTGCGGTTACTCGACGTCGAGAGCGGTTCGGCACCGTGGTGGACCGCGTGGGCCGTCGAGCCTGCCCTGATCGCCGTGGTGGCGCTCATCATCATTGGCCGGGCGGTGCTGCGCTCTTCCGGCGGTGACACTGACTGGCGGGCCACGGTCGCGGAGTGGACGGCCCTCGGGTTGTCGCTGGCGCTGAACATCTTCGGCGGCTGGCCCGCCGGCGCCGGATGGGACGGTCTCGGGTCCGCGCTGCCGCACGCGATCGGCCCGGCCGGTGCTGCGGGGACGGCGTTCCTGATCGGCCTGTTCGACGGCTACGTGTCCGCGGCCCGCCCGTGGGACGGGGCGCCGCGTCTGGCCGACCTCACCGACGTGAAGCCCGACGTCGAGCCGGTCGAGGTCGACGCGGAGACCCGTACCGACGTGAAGCCCGACGTCGAGCCGGTCGAGGTCGACGCGGAGACCCGTCGCGTCGCCCCGGGGGGATCCGACGTGATCGACCCGGCCGCGGTTGAGGTCGTCGCCGCTGCGGCACGCCGGGCCGAGCGGTCGGAGTGGTGGGCGCGGCTGGCCGCGGCCTACGGCGACCAGGTCGCGCCGGAGGCCGACGTCCACGGGTGGATGCGCGATCTGGCACGGGAGTTCGGGACGGTGCCGAGCTACCGCAAAGCACGGGAGTTCTGGGGCCGCTGCCCCGGCGCGAAGCGCTACGCCGAGCTCCGCGCGCAGGTGCTCGCCGAGGTCCTCGGACAGTCCGGCGACGACGCCCCGGAGCCGGTGTCACCGGCCCCCGCCGGCGCCTCCAGTCACACCCCGGAAACCCCGGCCCCGGCTGTGACCGGAGCGGACTCCGACGCGACCACCGACGACGGTTCGGAGCCGCCGCTGGTCGCAGCGCAGAACGGTCACGACCAGCGCGAACTCCTCCCGGTCTTCTCGTTTCAGTCACGCCCTTGAGCACCTGTTCGGAGGCTCCCGCACCCGGTACCGGCCGGGCGCCCGCTCACGACGGAGCGGGAGCACGCACCACCCCATCCCCTTACTGCCTGGAGGCATGTGTGAGCACCGAAACGAACCCGACTCCCGCCGCCGACAGCGACGACGGTTGGAGCTCGGACTGGCTCGACGACCTGACCGGATTCGACGAGGTCACCGACCCGGCTGACGTCGGGCAGGTCGCGACGCCGATCCTGACCAGTGAGGCGTGCCGGCTGCTCGACGACACCGAGTTCTACGCCGTCGAGGACCTCGGGTCGGAGGGCACCGGCGAGAGCCGCATGGTTCCCCGCACCGACGAAGAGACCGCGGCCAAGGTCCGGCTCTCGGCGACCTACGCCGCGATCGCCACCGCCGAGGCGGTCGAGGCGCTCGACACCTCGCTGAACCGGCAGACCGACGTCCTGACCGAGCTCACCCAGCACGCCGTCGGCGGTCTGGTGATCCTCGGCGACGCCGCGCACGCCCAGGCGGCGTTCCTCGCCGAGATCGCCCGCACCGCGCAGGCGTCCCGCCGCGACGCGATCGACCAGGCGTCCGCCGTGGTCGACGCGGAGTACGCCGACTCGGCGTCCCGGGCCGGGTGCTGGTCGGTCGGCGCGCTGGTCCTGGCGGTGTGGGCCGCGATCGGCGGTCCGCGCCCGGACTGGTCGTGGCTGCCGCAGAACACCCTGCCGGGCTGGCTCGCCGGCGCGTTCGCGCTGGTCGGGATCGCGCTGGCCATCGGCGGCGCGGCGATCACCGTCCTGCGCTACGGCGAGGCCCGCTACCGCTGGTCGATCCGCGGCTGACCTATCCGCTGAGTGCGCCGGGACGCGGGCCACGACTACCAATCCCGTCCGCGTCCCGGCTCTCTCACCGAAGGAGAGGAGTCCAGCATGACCTACATCACCGATCCGAGCGGCCCGGGTGCCGACGGAGATGCGGCCACGGCCACGCCTCCGGAAGCACCCGTCCCGCCCGTGGTCGAACCGGCGCCGGTGGCCGAGCCGCTGGTCTCCGATCTGCCGGTCGAGTCCACCCCGGCGGCCGACGCCGAGCCGGCACCGGCCGGGGGATTGCCCGCGTGGCAGACCCTTGCGCTGCTCGGCGGAATCGTGGTTCTGCTGACCGCCGCGGCGTATGCGGCGTTCGGCGTCAAGGGCGCCGCGGCGCTGGTTATCGTCGCCGTGATCCTCGTTCTGTTCCGGATGCTGGTGCGCAGCCTGCGGGTCGTCGGCGCGCTGGTCGGCGGCGGTCTGCTCGCCGGTCTCCTGCGCAAACTGCCCCGGCTGAGCGGCCTCGGCGGACGCCGTAACGGCGCCGGTGGCAGTCCGTCGTCGCGGTTCGGCGGCCGGGGCTTCGGCCGCGGTGCCGGTCGCAGCGTGCGGCACGCCGCGGGACGTTCCGGTGGCGGTCGTTCCGGCCGGGGTCTCGGCGCAGCGCTCCGTGGTGGCCTCGGACGTCTCGGCGGCCGGGGCGCGGGCCGCGGCTCGGGTACCGGTCGGGGCCGGAGCACCTCGGGGCGGGGTGGCGGGTTCCCGCCGCGGGCCGGTGGGATGCGCCTCCGGCGGCGCGGCGGCCCCCACGGCGGCGGGTCCGGTGCCGGCGGTGGCCGGGGTCGGGGCGGACGCGGCACGGGCACCGGCGGTTCGACCGGTAGCGGCGGTGCGTCGCGGCGGGGCCGGGCCGGACGTGCCATGCGGGGTCTGGGGCGCGGCCTGTGGGCCGGGCCGCGGGCCGCAGGCCGTCTCGCCCGCCGGGCCGGCCAGGCAGCATGGCGCCGAGGCCGGACACTCCCGCGGCGGGCGCTCCGGGCCACGGGCCGGGGCGTGCGCGGGATGGGCCGCGGTGTGGCCGCCTCGTGGCGGGCCAGCCGGGGCAACGGGCCGCGGGCCGCGTGGCAGGCCGCCCGTGTCGGCGCCGGCCGCGGGATACGGTCGATCCTGGTCGCGGCCGGTGCGGTGGCCATGACCGGGGTCCGCCGGGTGGGCCGTTTCCTGCGGGAGATGGCCGTCCGGTCCTGGCGGACGGTCTGGGGTCAGGTAAAGCGTTTCGGGGCCGCGATACGGGACCGGGCACTGCGGATCGGCCGGGCGGCCCGGACGTGGGCGGCGCGGCAGGTCCGGCGGGCGTGGTCGTGGTCGCGGCGGCTGGTCACCGGATGGGCCGTCGCGTTCTGGGCATGGGTCCGTACCCGGATCCTGCGCCGCCCGGCACGCCCGGCCACCGCTTCGACCGGCAGCGGCGACCCGGCCGACGACGCCGGGAGCACCTCGACCGGCCCCACCGGGCCGAGCTCTCCCGACCCGGCCGGGAGCACCGGACCGGCGCCCGGGACGCCGGCCCCGGCGTCGAACCCGTGGCCCACCCGCGAGACGGCGTACCCGGCCGGAACCCCGGCCGACCTGCCGGAACTCGCGGCCTACCTCGACGCCGGCGTCGAGCACGCCGACACCGTCGCAGGCCGCGGCGACCGGCTCGACCAGTACGCGAACTCCGACCTGCGGCTGACCCCCCGGCTGCGGGCCGCGATCGCCGACGCCTCCGACGCCTGCCACCTCGCCGCCGACGCCGTCGGGGCACTCCCGGCCGCACTCCGTACCGACCTCGACGTCTGACCAGAAAGGAGGGCGCATCCCAATGACGTTCACCCCCGACGACCTCTCCCGCGACGAATGGGACGTCATCAGCCACGCCGCCGCGATGGGCGGATGGCTCACCACCGGCTATTTCGAGTCCGAGCGGTGGGCCGAGGGCCAGGATCTCCCCGGCCGACTCCTCGGACCGGTGTTCACGCTGGTCACCGGCGGTGGCCCCGACCGGTACGCCCTGACCCCGGCCGGCTGGACGCTCACCGACGAGATGGCCAAACACTCCGCCGGCGCCCCGCGTCACGTCCGCTACGTCTGCCCCGAGTGCGGCGAGCCGGTCGAACACGTCCCGCCGTATGACGCCGGCACCGGCGCTCTCGCCGGCGGCGACCCGGCCCGGCAGGAGTGGTCGCACCTCGACGGTGAGCCGCTCTGCCCGGTCGTCACCGACACCGGCTACCAGCCGGCCCTACCCACCCGCATCGACCCGCCATCCACCCCGCCGACCAGCACCACCGCATCGACCAGCACCGCCCCGTCCCTGAGCACCACCCTCACGAAGGAGGCCCCCATGACCGCTGAAGAGCCCCAGGACATGCAGGAACTCGCCGCGTACCTCGACACCGGCGTCGAGGAGGCCGAGGCGCTGTCCGAGCGTGCCCGTCGGCTGGAGGAGATCGCAGACTCCGACCTGCGGCTGACCCCGCGGCTGAAGACGGCGATCTCCGAGGCCGCCGGTGCCTGCAAGCTCGCCGCCGAGGCCGTCGGCGAGCTGCCCGGCACCCTGCGCTCCGACCTCGACGTCTGAGCGGGGGCGCGCGATGTACGGCGGCCTGACCGACCACGAGGTACCGACCAGCGTGCAGGAACTCGCGTCGTTCCTCTCCGCCGCGACTGAGGCGGCCGAGGAGCTCTCCGAGGGCTTGGGCCACCTCGCCACGGAGGGCGGGTTCGGTCTGTTCCCCAAGTTCACGGCCAGCTTGGAGGCCGCCGAGGAGGCGTGCGGTCTGGCCCGTGAAGCGATCGGCGAGCTGCACAGCGCGCTCCGCGAGGACGTCGACATCTGACCCGACCATCCCCGGTGACCGGCCCCGCGACCTGCGGGGACCGGGGCCGGTCACCCCGCCCGGCGGGAGAGGAGACAACACGATGACTAGCAACAAGAACACCGACCCGGCACCGCGCACCGGCCCCTACCTCGACTGGTCGACCGGCTCGGGTGGACCCGGGTGGACGACCGCCACCGGCACCGTCGCTACCGGGGTGTTCGGTGTCGCCGCAGCGGTCGGCGGGATGGACCCGTGGTGGGCGGTCGCCGCCGGCGGCGTGCTCGGGGCGGTGTCGGCCGGGGTCGCGTGGATGGACGGCGACCCGGTCCGGGACCGGATGCTTCGGTTGACCAAGTGGGCGTGCGGCGGCGCGTGGATCACATGGGCGGCCACCGGGGACGCGTGGCGGCACGGGTGGGCGCCGTGGGTGACCCTCGGCGTCGGCGGCCTCGTGGTCGGCGCGCTCTCGGCGGCGTTCGAGCGGCGCCGCCCGGCCGGCCCCGCCGACCGGGCACGGGTACAGGCCGCCGCGGTCGCGGGGGCATCGGAGATCGCCGAGGAGTGGCGGACCCGCCTGCGGGTCGTCTCGAAGATCAGCCTCCCCGCCGGCGCCGTGGCGGTGGCGCTGTGGACCAACGGCTACGGCTACGACGTCCACGCCGACCTCTCCAGCACCCGGCACACCTGGCGGACGCTGAAGAAGGATGAGGACGCCCTCGCCGGGAACGCCCGGCTGGCCAACGGCGGCGGGGTCGAGGTCACCGCGGGCGTGCACCGCGGCGCCACGATCCTGCGCGTCTGTGTGCGGGACGCGATGGCCGAAGAGCGGTTTTACCCGATCAACGACGTCGATCAGGTGCGGTCGATCAACGACCCGATCAGTTTCGGCCGGCACCGCGACGGCTCCCGCGCCGAAGCCGTCATCCGCTACGCCCGGGTGATCCTGTCCGGCCCGCCGGACGCCGGCAAGTCCAACGAGCTCCAGGTGCTCAACGCCGAGATCAACCGGTGCGGTGACGCGATCATCCGCATCATCGACCTCTCCGGCGGCTCCCTCGCCTGGCCGTGGGTCCGCCCGTGGGTCGAGGGCCGCGCGAAAGCCCCCGGCGTGGACTGGGTGGCGCCGGACGCGGAGGAGGCGCAGAAGCTCGCCGAGGACACCCTGTGGGAGTCCAAGCGCCGCAAGCGCGAACTCCAGTACCTCATCCCCCCGAACGACGACAAAATCCCGGTGTCGGCCGAGGTGCCGGAGATCTTCGTCGTAATCGACGAGGGCGCCGAGGTCGGCGGCCAGGCCACCTCGGGAGCGGCGAAGAAGACGAAGGCCGCGATCGACGAACTCGCCCGGATCGGCCGGTCGGCCGGGATCAACGTGGTGCGGTGCGTGCTGCGGCCGACCTCGGACATGACCGGCGGCGCGCAGGTCAAGCGCCTCTCGGGGGTGCGGGTGCTGATGACCAGCCCGGACTCCAAAGACGAGGGTGCGGCGCTGTTCGGCGGTGGCCGCTACCTCCCCGAGGACGCCCCCTACGCCGGCTGCGGCTGGCTGGCCCGCGAACGCGCCACCGAGGGCCGCCCGTTCCGCGGGGAGCGGATCACCCCGGCGATCATCGACGCCCTCGCGGTCGCCACCGGCGAGCGGCGGCCGGAGCCGTTCCCGTCGCCGAACTACGCCGGCCGGTGGGAGCGCATCGGCATCACCCCACCCGGCGCCCCCACCGCGGCGGCACCGGACCCGGCCGCGGGCCGGACGGCGACGGCGACCGCCGAGCGGCCGACCGGGGAGCGTCCGGAGCGGGACACCGGAGACATCGGCGACCGCCTCGCCGAGCTCCAGCGCCGCCGCGCCGACCGCAAGGCGTTCGACCAGATGGCCGACCTGTTCAACACGACCGAGGCTCCCGACCCGACGCCCCGGCCGGACTGGCGGACCCGCCTGACCGAACTCCTCCGGGCCGCCGGCGAGGAGGGTCTGAGCGTCCGCGGCGCGGTCGCCGCGCTCAACGCCGACGGGTTCGAGATCGGTAAAACCGTCGTCCACGAGTGGCTCCAGAAGAACGCCCGCAGCGGCCCGACCGGCTACACCCTCCCACCCACCACCTAACCCACCGTCACCGACCGCGAGGCCGGGTGTCCGCCCGCTGTCCGCCCCGGACAGCACATCCCCGAAACACCGTCTCAGAGCGCCGTCCGGGGGCTTATTCCTCGGCGGACACGGCGGACGGACACCCGGACGGACAGGGGGCGGACGGACACCTGGACACCCCCGGCGGACACCCCGACCGGACACCCGCGACCGACACACAGCGTAACCAGATAGCCCGCCGAATCGCCTGAATCGACCCTTCGCACGGAGAGGCGCTACCGCCATGCCCGAAACCGCTCTGGCCACCTCGTTCGCGTTACTCACCGCTACCTCGACCGGCGTCGGTGGCGCCGCCCTGGCCCGCCTGATCGTCCTGGCGTTCGTCGCCGGCGCCGTCCTGTGGTTCGCGTGGCGGCTCTCGCTGCGCAAGAACCCGTACACCGCCTGCCGGTCCTGCAAGGGCCACGGCATGAAGCACGGCCGGGTGTTCACCCGCGCCATGCGCCACTGCGGCGGCTGCGGCGGCTCCGGCCACGTCCTGCGCGTCGGCGCCCGCGACCACCGCTGACGCTCCCCGCTCTCGCGATCTACCCCGTTCCGGACCTGACCTGTTTGGAGGCCGCGATGACCACCACCGCCGCCCGGTTCGTCGTGCACTGCCGCCCCTGCGAATGGCTCTCCTCCGACCGGCCCACCTCGCAGGCAGCCACCGACCTGGCCGGCACCCACGACGACACCCACCACCACGACCACCCCGGCCCGGTCGCCACCGTCATCCCGCTCATCGGCGCCCGCCTGCCGCTCCCAATCCCGCACACCGGCCAGCCCCTCGCGGTGGCCGCCTGACCAGGAGGTACACCCCATGACCGAAGAACTTCTCAACGAGGACATCCGCGTACTCACCGATGCGTTACCGGCATGGATGTGGTCGGACGCGTCGATCGCCCCGACGCCGGAGCTGTTCGAGGTCGCCGCCGCGGTACTCGGCATGGCCGCCTGGCTCGACCGGCACGACGACCGGCCCGCCCACGCCCGCCAGGGGCTGCGAGTTCTCAAGCTCGCCGAGGAGACCGGCGAGACCGTCGCGGCGTGGATCGGCGCCACCGGCCAGAACCCCCGCAAGGGCATCACCGCCCGCGCCATCGACGTCGCCCGCGAACTGGCCGACGTCACGTTCTCCGCGCTCACCGCGCTGGTCAGCGTCGGCGGCGACGCCGCCGAAGCGCTCACCGACGCCCTTATGTCGTGGGGCTGGATCGTCGCGGGCGAAGACGCCGGGTTCGTGTCGGCCGACGAGGTCAACGAGTGGCTTCTGCGCGTGACCCGCGACGCCGGTGAGGTCTGCGCCGCGTTCCTCCTCGACCCCGGCCCCGACCGGGACCAACGGCTGATCGACCACCTCAACGACGTCGTGGTCGACGCCTGCAACGGCATCGCGCAACTGGGCTTCGACCCCAACGAGGTGCTCAGCGGCACCGCCCGCGTCGTCGCCGGCCGGGTCCTGAGCCACCCGACCGGCCCGCACACCTCCTGACCGCTTCACTCCCTACCCGCATAGCCCGAACGTCCGTATTTGCGGACTTTCCGAAGGAGAACGTCATGGCCAACGACACCGTCATCACGCTGGTCGGGAACCTCGTGGACGATCCCGAACTCCGGTTCACCCCGTCCGGGGTGGCGGTCGCGAAGTTCCGGATCGCCTCGACCCCCCGCACCTACGACCGGACCACGAACGAGTGGAAGGACGGCGAGGGGCTGTTCCTGACCTGCAACGTCTGGCGGCAGATGGGCGAGAACGCCGCCGAGACGTTGCAGCGCGGCACCCGCGTCATCGTGCAAGGCCGGCTGCGGCAGCGATCCTACGAGACCAAGGACGGCGAGAAGCGCACCGTCTACGAGGTCGAGGTCGACGAGATCGGCCCCTCCCTGCGGTGGGCCACCGCTCGGGTCAACAAGGCCGCCCGCAGCGGCTCCGGCGAGGCCAGTACGCCCGCGGTGGACCCGAACGCCGACCCGTGGGCCACCACCGCGGTGCCGTCCGGCGACGAACCGTTCTGACCGGCCCCGGGGCGCCGGGCGCGACCGCCCGGCGCCCCTGGCCGCCTCCGTCCATCCCGCCACCGAGAAGGGGCACCCGCATGCCTGCTACCCACGTCACCACCGGCCAGGGCGACCTCTGGACCGCGGCCGACCTCGACACGGTCGACCAACCCGCGATCCGGCTGGAGGCCGGTGAACTGCACATGCCGCCCCGTCCCCGGCAGGACGCCGACCAGCCGGGGCTGTTCGACCTCACGCCCCCGCCGGAGCCGCCGTCCCTGCCCTACCTGGCCGCCGACTCGGCGCCGCTCGCCGAGGCGCTGACCGGCGACGGCTACGCGTGGCTCGCCGCGGTGCTGCCCGAGCCGGCGCCGGTCTGGTGCGCCGCGCACCGGGTGCCGATGGTGCTCACGGGCGCGGCCCGGCTGGTCTACGGCTGCGCACGCTGCGACGCCGAGTGTCTCGACGTCGAGCACGGCGGCGGTTCGGCGGTGGCGGCATGACCCGCCGGCCGCGTCCCTTCGACCCGAAGCCGGGCCAGCCCGGCGCCGCGATCACCTACACCGTGTCCACGCCGGACGGGCCGGTCGAGCGAACCGGCATCGTGTGGTCGGACGGGCCGATGCCGTCGTCGGTGTGGGTGACCCCTGACGACGCCCCCGGCACCGCGGTAGCGGTGAAGATCCCGACGAAACTACGCGCCGAGCGCGACGGCGCCCGACCGACGGCCCTACCCACCCACGGCGCCTACGGCGAACAGTGGCAGGCCGACACGCTCTACCAGTGCAACCGCGCCCGCACCTACCCGCAGGCGTACCGGATGTGGCACCGGGGCCAGGGCCGCGCCTACGACGTCCGGGCCGGCTACACCCACGGAACCCGGTTCATCGCCGCTGACCGCAACTACTGGCACCAGACCTGGCACCTCGACCAGGACTGCACGCACGCCGCGACCGGCGCCCCGGCCACCCCCGGATCCCCGGACACCGGCCAGGCCGCTACCTCCAGCGGCGCGATCGTCGCCGCGCTCCTGGGCCGGCACCACCATTTCGACCCCGTCCACCCCGGTGACCTGTGCCCGGTGTGCGTCCTCACCCCCGCCCCATCCCCGTCGCTGCCCCCGTCATCTCGACAGGAGGTCCCGGCCATGACCGGTCCGACCTACCACCTGGACTACTACGCCACCCGCGACGACGCCACCTACTCCTACGGCGAAGCGCTCGACTCCCGGGACATCACCGCGGACGACGACAGCGACGCCGCGTACTTCCGGGTGAAGGCCGACGCGCAGGATCCGGACCTGTTCCCCGAGGGCGCAACCACCGCGACCTTGTGGAGCAGCGAGCCGGGCGGCGGTATGCCGGTCGCGATCTACCCCGTCTACCCGGACCCCGCGCCGACCAGCACCCCCACCGCAGTCCCCGCCACCACGGGCGCCGGAGACGGCGGTGATCCCGGGGTTACCGACCTCGCCGAGCTGGCCGCCTACCTCAACGACTGCGCCGGCCACGCCGAGTCCCTCACCGAGCGAGCACGCCGGTTGCAGGAGATCGCCTCCTCCGACCTGGCACTGACCCCACGGCTCCGGGACGCGATCGGCGAGGCCGAGAACATCTGCGCCCTCGCCGCGTCCGCGGTCGCCGAGCTTCCCGCCGCGCTCCGCGCCGATCTCGACGTCTGACGGGGGGTCACCCATGAGCAGCGATTTCACCCCGGCCAAACGTGGTGACCTGGTCGCGATCGTGACGACCGAGCGCGCGTTCTACATCGGCCAGCCCTCGACCGAGCGGACGCGCGTTGAGCTCGCGATCGTCCGCAGTGTCTCCCGCGAGGGCGTGGTCAAGGCCGTCCGGTATGCGTGGGATTCGAGCCCGGTCGGGAAGAACGCGCTTCCCGACCGCGGTCAGCGAACGCTGGTGATCGGTCAGGATCGCATCGACGTCGAGGCCGCGATGGCGATGGCCCGCGCGCACACCTGGCCGGGCCACTCGACGGTGAAGCCGTTCGACTCGATCGCGGAGGCGACGGCCGCGCTCCGCCCCTACCTGCGCACCTCGGCGCATGCCACGCCGGCGCGTCCGGCGGCCATCACTGATGTCCCGGTGACGGGCTTCGCCGAGCTTGCCGGCGTGCTGGACCAGCACGCGGCCGACTGCGGATGGGTCGTCGAGCGCTCCGACCGGTTGCAGGAGATCGCCGACGGAGATCTCCGCCTGACCCCGCGGTTGCGGGCGGCGATCGAGGCCGCGGCCACCGCCTGCGCGCTCGCCGCGGACACCGTCACCCTCCTGCCCGGCGCGCTCCGCGCTGACCTCGACGTCTGAGAAAGGAGGGGAATCGCTATGCGCATCCTGGTCACCGGCTCCCGCACGTGGACCGACGCCCGCACGATCGCGACCACCCTCGACCGCGCCACCGACGGGCACCCCGGCCCGCACATCCTCGTGCACGGCGGCGCCCGCGGCGCGGACACGATCGCCGCCACCCTCGCCGGCCGCCGCGGCTGGCAGGTCGAGGCGCACCCGGCCGACTGGCCCACCTGCGCCCCCGACTGCCGACCAGGTCACCGGCGCACCCGGTACGACGGCGCGACGTACTGTCCGACGGCCGGGCACCGGCGTAACGCCGCGATGGTGGCCGCCGGCGCGGACCTCTGCCTCGCGTTCATCCGGGCGAACTCGACCGGCGCGTGTCACTGCGCGAACCTCGCAGAGACCGCCGGGATCCCCGTCCTGCGCCGCATCACCTACGTCGCCCCCGGCTCCGGTGCGGCGGGCGGTGGTCGAGCATGACCGCCTACATCCGCCGGCACGGCGGCCACACCTCAATGATCGAGGCCCCCCGCGCCGGCTCCGACCTCGACCGGGCCGCGGTCTACCGGGATCTCGAGAATCCGGTGCTCGGGTTGGACGTCGAAACCCGCGCGATCGTAGACGGCGGCCCCGGCCACTTCGGCCCCGACGCCGGCGTCCGCCTGGTCCAACTCGCGACCCCCGACACGGCATGGGTGTTCGACCCCACCGACACCCGCCAGCGCGCCCTGTTGGTCGAGATCCTCGCCGACCCGGCCCGCCGGTTCGTCTCCCACACCCCCTACGACGTACTCGCGGTCTGGTCGGCGTTCGGGATCGCCCTCGGACAGCGGGCGGTGGATACACACCTGCTCTCGAAACTCGTCAACCCCGACGAACGCGCCGGTCACCGGCTCAAAGAGCTCACGGCCCGGTACCTCGACGACGGCCTCCGCAAGGCCGAGGAAGCCCTGCACATCCGGGCCGCCTCCCTCGCCCCGGCGGGCCAGCGGGCCGGGGACGCGGCGATGACGTGGGCGTGGAACCACCTGCGCGCCGACGACCCGTCCTACGTGGTCTACGCCGGGATGGACGCCATCTACGTGCGACGGCTGTTGCCGGTGCTGTTGCAGCTCTGCGCCCCGTTCGCCCACCTCGTCACCGTCGAACAGTGGCTGTCGGCGCAGGCCATCGGCATCACGATCCGCGGCCTGGCCCTCGACAGCGACTACACCCGGGGTCTGTTGGGGCAGGTCGAGGCCGAGCACGCCGCCGCAGTCGACGCGATCGCCGACGGATTGGGGTTCAAGGCGACCTCACCGAAGTTCGCCGGGTGGCTCGACGACCTCGGGGTGGACGGGCCGCGCACCGAGAAGACGGGCCGGTTGAAGGTCACGGCCGAGACCCTTGCGGCTCTGGTCATCGCGATCGAGGCCGGGACGCTCCAGCTCGACGACCAGGCGACCGCGCTGGTCCGGGCACGGCAGCGGGTCTCGGCGACCTCGAACACGATCGCGAACCTGCGGAGCTTTCTCGCGCACGCCGACGCCGCCGGGCGGGTGCACCCGGCGATCAACACCCTGCGCGCGAAGACGGGGCGCATGTCGATCACCCACCCGGCGCTCCAGACGCTGAACAAAGCAGACACGCGCCTTCGGCACTCATTCCGAGCCGACCCCGGCTACACCCTCGTGAGCTGCGACTTCGCACAAGTAGAAGTCCGGGTAGCCGCCGCGCTCTCCCGGGACCGGACGCTGCGGGAGGTCATCGCGTCCGGGGTCAACATCCACGCCGCGACCGCGTCCCTGATGTACGGGCCGGACTTCACACCCGTGCAGAAGACGCTGTCCAAGCGGGCCACGTTCGGAACCATCTACGGCGGCGGAGTCCGGGCACTCGCGGCGCAGACCGGTGTTCCCGAGCACGTGGCGGCCGAGGTCATCGACCTGTGGCGCCAGACCTACCCGGGCGTGATCGCCTACGGCCATCGCATCGCCCGTGACGAGGTCGTGGTCACCGGCTCGGGACGGCGGATCCCGGCCGACCCGAACCGCACCTACGCCAACAGCAACTACTCGATCCAGTCCACCGCGCGGGACCTGTTGGTGGCCGCGGTCTACGAACTGGTGGTCGTCCACGGCCTCGACCCCGCCACGCTCTGGCTGTTCGTCCACGACGAAGTCATCCTTCACGTCCCCACCGAGGACGCCGAAGACGTGCGACAGCTGGTCAAGCAGGTCATGACCAGTACCTACCGCGGGGTGCCGATCGGGGCCGACGCGGAGATCCTCGGCACCCACTGGGGCCACCTCGACCACCCGGCGCAGGTGGCAGCATGACCGCCCCCGAGTGCGCCCCGGCCGAGGCGTCGCGTGGCGCCGCGGCGGAACACGACGCGTCGCGTCACCCTCGAGTGCGACACGACGTGTCGGCTCCCGCGGCATCCAACGCGTACCCGGCGGGCCCGCGCGACGCGTCGCGCGTGGCCACGGACGACGCGTCGGCTCCAGCTCGACGCGACGCGTCCGGTGGGCCTGCGCTACGGCTCTGCGCGTGGTGCGGCGGTCCGATCGCCGCAACGGTGCGGCGGGACGCGGTGTGCTGCTCGACCCGGTGCCGGCAGGCCCGCCACCGCTTCGCCCGCACCGTCGGGCAGGCCGAAGCCGTAGCGGTCGGCCGCCCGCTACGGCTGGCCTACGCCGACCCGCCGTATCCGGGCAACGCGTACCTCTACCGCGGACACTGCGACTACGCCGGCGAGGTCGACCACGCCGCCCTCATCGCCGGCCTCCAGAAATACGACGGGTGGGCGCTGTCGACTTCAGCGGTCGCGCTCCCGGCCGTGCTGGCGCTCTGCCCGCCCGGCGTGCGGGTGGCCGCCTGGCACCGCGGCCCGCGGACCACGCCCTCGCGGTGGCCGCTCACCGCGTGGGAACCGGTCATCTACATCGGCGGCCGTCAGATCGTCGCGACGCCGGGAGCAGAGCGGCGCACGGACTCTCTCGTGCACGGCGTGTGCGCGATGACCACTCTGCCCGGCCGGGTGATCGGGGCCAAGCCAGCCGAGTTCTGCCGCTGGCTGTTCACCCTCCTCGGCGCCGCACCTGGCGACACCCTCGACGACCTGTTCCCCGGCTCCGGGGTCGTCGCCCGGGCATGGGCGGTGTTCACCGGCGCCGAGCCGTCGAGCGAGGCCCGGGACGACATCTCCGAACCAGCCGCCGAGACCTGCGGGAGGACCGCATGACCAGCCTGATCGGACTAGCCCGGCCGCGGCTGCTCGACCTGTTCTGCCGCGCCGGCGGGGCCAGCATGGGCTACCACCTGGCCGGATTCGACGTCACCGGCGTCGACAAAGGCGACCACTCCGGCGCCTACCCGTTCACCTACCACCAGGCGGACGCGATCGAGTTCGTGATCGAGTATGGGCGGGAGTTCGACGTCATCGCGGGGTCCCCCCCGTGCCAGCTCTTTTCCCAGTGCCACCGAATCCGCCGCAACGACCACCCGGACCTCATCGGGCCGATGCGGGACGCCGTCCTGCCGCTCGGTAAGCCGTACGTGATCGAGAACGTCGAGGATGCCCGGGCAGACCTGCGCGACCCGGTCGAGCTGTGCGGAGCGATGTTCCCCGAGCTCAACGTCTACCGGCACCGGCTGTTCGAGTCCAACGTGCCGCTGTTCGTCCCGGTGCATCCGGTGCATGTCGAGCCGCAGGTGAAGATGGGACGGCCGCCGCGGCCGGGGCATCGGATGCACGTGATCGGGAACTTCTCCGGTGTCGCCGCCGGCCGGGTCGCGATGGGCATCGATTGGATGACCCGCGACGACCTGCGCGAAGCTATTCCGCCCGCCTACACCCACTTCCTCGGCGGACAGGTCATGGCGGCGCTGACCGGGCAGCGTGCGGCATGACGCCCCGGGACGGCGAACTCCTGACCGCGGCGTTCGGGTACGCCGGGCGGGGCTGGCCGGTGTTCTTCCTCGGCCGCACCAAACGCCCGGTGCAAAACTGCCCGGCCTGCCCGACCGGCGCTCCCGGCCACGACCCGGCGGCGTGTGAGTGCCTGACCTGCCACGGATTCCACGCCGCCACCCTCGACCCCGCCCGAATCCGCGCCATGCACGCCGCCGTGCCAGGCGGGAAACTCGCCATCGCCACCGGCCTGCGGGCCGGCCTGGCGGTGGCGGACATCGACCCGCGCAACGGCGGAGCCATCGACCACGCCCTGATGCCGCCCACGTATGCGGTGAGCAGCGGCGGGCGTGGCTGGCACCTGTACTACCAGCATCCCGGTGGCGCCCGGATCCCCTCGCGGGAGCTCGCGGGGCATCCGGGTGTGGACATCAAGGCCGACGGCGGGTATGTCGTCGCGCCGCCCTCGATCCACCCGGACACCCGCCTGCCGTACCGGGTGATTGGGGGCCGGTCGGTGGTTGAGATGCGCCGCCCCTTGCTCGACCTGGCCCGGGCCACGACGGCGGCTCCGGCCCCGTCCGGGCCGGTGTCTCCGGTCGCGGATGGGGGGCGCATCTCCTCACCCCCGGCCCTACTCGCCGCGCTCCTCGCCAAGGTCGGCGAAGCCCCGGCCGGGCGCCGCCGGACCACGCTCTACGGTGTCGCCCGCGGGGTCGCCCGCCTGGTGAGCGCTGGCCACCTCGACCGCGCCGAGGCCGTCGCGATCCTCACCGACGCCGGCCACGCCGCCGGCCAATCCACCCGGGACACCGCCGCGGCGATCGCCGGGGGATTCCGAGCCGAAGGGGTGCGGACATGACCGCCGCCGACGTTCGTCAGCACCTATCCGACCTTGACGAAATTGACACAACCCCCCGCCCCGGACGTCCGGCCGCGGCACCAACCCCGGCACCCGGGCCGGATGCGATGCCGACCGTGGGCGGGTGGGAGGCCCCGGCACCCGTTGACGAAATTGACAGAATCCCGCTCCCCGGCTCGACCGGCCGCTACCCCGCGCCGCTGTGGGCGTTCGTCGACGCCGTCGCCGAATCCCGGCAGGTGCCCCGCGACATGGTGTTCCTGCTGGTTCTGTCAATTCTGTCAACGGCATCCGGGGGCCGGTGGCGCGCACGGATCCGCCCGGACTGGACCGAATCCCTCGCCCTCATGACCGTGTCGGCAATGCCCTCGGGGTCGCTGAAGTCCCCGACCGTCAAGGCCGTCGCCGCCCCGCTATTCGAGCTCGAACGCGAACTGGTCGAGGAGTACGCGCCGCTGGTCAGCGAGAAACAAGCCGCCAAAGACTTTCGGCTCGCCGAGGTCGAACGCCTCAAGCGCCGCGCCGGCCGCGGCGACACCGACGAAACCGCCCTCCTCGACGCCGTCCGCGCCGCCGACGAGATCACCGTCCCCGCGGTCCCGCGGCTGGTCGCCGACGACGTCACCCCCGAAATGCTCGCCATCCTCATGTGCGAACAAGGCGGCCGGATGGGCGTCCTGTCCTCCGAAGGCGGCCTGTTCGCCACCCTCGCAGGCCGGTACTCCTCCGGCGTCCCGAACCTCGACCTCGTGCTCAAAGCCTGGTCCGGGGACCCGCATCGGGTCGACCGCACCACCCGCGCGCCGATCATGCTCAACGAACCGTTCCTGTCCATCGGCGTCACCGTGCAACCCGAGATCATCGAAGGTCTCGCCGACACCCGCCTGTTCCGCGGCTCCGGGCTGCTCGCCCGGTTCTTCTTCGCCCTCCCGAAACCCCTGCTCGGACACCGCAACCTCGAACCCGACCCCGTCCCCGCCGCCGTGGCTGATGGCTACGGCCAGCGCATCCGCGCCCTCGCCCGGACCGCCCGGCGGCGCGACGGCATCACCGAACTGCCCCTCACCGTCGCGGCGCAAGAGGCGCTGCACGCGTTCCGCGTCGACCACGAACCGCGCCTCGACCCCGAGGGCGGCGCGCTCGCCGAGATCACCGACTGGGGCAGCAAACTCCCCGGCCAACTCGCCCGCGTCGCCGCGCTGTTCGAGCTGTTCACCGACCCCGACGCCGACGCCATCGGCGACACCGCCATGCGCGGCGCCCTCGAACTCGCCCCGTACCTCACCGGCCAAGCCCTCGCCGCGTTCGACGCGATCAACGGCCGCCGCGCCCGCGCCGCCCGGCCCCGCGCCGTCCTGACCTGGATCCGCCGCAAGAACCTCGGCGAGTTCACCGTCCGCCAAGCCCGCCGCGACCTCGGCGGCCAGGACTGGGCCACCAGCGTCGACACCATCCGCGACGTCCTCGACGAACTCGAAGACCACGGCTGGATCCGCCTCGAAACCCCCACCGACCAGCCTGCCCGCGCCGGCCGACCCCCGAGCGCCCGCTACCGCGTCAACCCCGCCACCCACCGCACCGCCCCCGTTCTGTCATTTACGTCAACCCCACCCAGCCCCCAACACCCACACACCGCCGCCGGCTGACGCCCCTGAACCAGAAGGAGGGCGCACCGTGCCCGAACCGACCCCGAAACCGACCTGCTCGTACCGCCGCAGCGCATCCGGCGGTACGCGACACACCAACCCCCAAACGACAAGCCCGCAGACGCGCGCTCAGCGGCCCGCCAGAGCCGCGCCATGCCCCGCCGCCGAGGCGTCCCCGCTGATCGCTCATCCCCAAGGAACGGAGCCGACGATGGATCTCGAAGCGCTTCCCGGCCCCGCAGTCGACGCGCCCGAGGCCGGTGACGACCTCGTGCTGACCGTCGAGGAGGCCGCCGCCCGGCTACGCGTCGGCCGGACGACGATGTACGGCCTGATCGCCTCCGGTGCCGTCGAGACGGTCACGATCGGCCGACTCCGCCGGGTGCCGACCGCAAGCCTGCACACCTACGTCGAGGGACTGCGAACGCGAGGTGAGGCGGCATGACCGAACCGAAGCGCACCCGCCGGGGGAACGGCGAATCCAGCATCTACCTCGGGAAAGACGGCAAGTGGCACGGCCGGGTGACGGTCGGTGTCAAGGACGACGGCAAGGAGGACCGCCGCCACGTCGAGCGGAAGACCCGAACCGAGGTCGTGAACGCCGTCCGCGAGCTGGAGAAGCAGCGCGACGCCGGGCGTGTCCCGAAGCCGGGGGAGCGGTGGACGCTCGGGAAGTGGTTGACGCACTGGCTGAAGGAGGTCGCCCTCCCCTCGGTGAGCGAGAACACCTACGCCGGTTACGAGGTCGACGTGCGGGTGCATCTCATTCCCGGCCTCGGCGCTCACCGGCTCACTGGCCCGAACCGCCTCCAACCTGACCACCTCACGCGCTTTTACACGAAAATGCAGAAGCAGGGCAGCAAGCCCGCGACCGCTCATCACGCGCACCGCACCGTCCGCACGGCGCTCGGTGAGGCCGTGCGCCGCGGCATCCTGACCGAGAACCCGGCCGAACTCGCCAAACCTCCCCGGATCGAGGAGGAGGAGATCGAACCGTACACGGTCGAAGAGGCGCAACGGATCCTCCTCGCGGCGAAGGGACCGAACCGGGCGCGGTGGGTGCTCGCCCTCGCGCTCGGCCTGCGCCAGGGCGAGGCGCTCGGGCTGAAGTGGGAAGACGTCGACCTCGACGGCGGCTACCTGCGGATCCGGAAGAACCGGCTCCGCCCCAAGTACGAACACGGATGCGGCGGCACGTGCGGGCGCAAGGCCGGCTACTGCCCGGCCCGCAAGCAAATCCGCCGGGAGACCAAGGCCACCAAGTCACGCGCCGGACGTCGCACCGTCGGCCTACCCGACGAGTTGGTCAAGCTCCTCCGCAAGCACCGCGAGGAGCAGGAGGCGCTACGCGCGACCGCCGCACAGCTCTGGACGGCGAAGGGTTACGTGTTCACCTCGGCGACCGGTGAGCCGATCGTGCCCAACACCGACTACCACCACTGGAAGCAGTTGCTCGCCGACGCCGGCGTCCGGGACGCCCGGCTGCACGACGCCCGGCACACTGCGGCGACCGTGCTCCTCATCCTCGGCGTGGACGGCCGGATCGTGGACGCCATCCTCGGGTGGGAGCCGGGCGGCGCCGCCCGGATGCGAGCCCGGTACATGCACGTCACCGACCCGATGCTGAGCAAGGTGGCTAAGAAGGTCGGCGCCGCGCTCTGGGGCTCCTCAGCGGAGGACACGACCTAGCTCGGCGAGGGCATCAAATCTGTAGTTGGGAAGGGGACCACACGGGCCAGGCCCAGTCAGTAATCGTCATACGCTGCCAGTACCGTCGGCACACCCACTGACAGACAGCCCAGGAGTCCCGATGACACGCAGGACACGCATCCTGCACTTCACCCATGAGGACAACTTGGTGCAGATTTTCGGGCGGGGAGGGCTGGTATGCGACAAGCAACGCCGCTCGTCAGGCATCGAATCGCGGAACGTCGCTTACAGCGATCTTAAGCTGGAGCGATCCCAAACGATTGTTGAGGTTCCGCCGGGTGGAACCCTTGACGACTACGTTCCCTTCTATTTTGGTCCAAAGTCACCAATGATGCTCACCTACATGAACGGGAATGTCACTGGATCTCTTGAGGACCTTAACGAGATTGTGTATTTCGTGTCCTCTGCCCAGCACGTCGAAGCCAGTGGCCTAAAGTTTGCTTTTACCGACGGTCATCCAGTTAAGCAGCCGCGATTCTTTTACAATGACCTAGCGGACCTTGGGGAAGTCGACCACGCCCTCATGTGGCAGAAATGGTGGCACGACACGGACGAGTACCCCGACCGCAAACGTCGCAGACAAGCTGAGTTTCTGGTGTGGCGGGAGATGCCCCTCACAGAAATTGACCACTTGGTCACGAAGAGTCATCCGAAGCGGCTGGAAGTTGAATCAATGTTGTCGAATTGGGATCTAGATATTCCGTGCCGTGCGTGGCCTAGCTGGTACTATTAAAGCGGATCAGATGGGGAGGCGAGACGATGGCGATCAGGGTTGAACACGGCAATCTTCTGCTGGCGCAAGTGGACGCGATTATCAACACTGTGAATACGGTTGGTGTAGCCGGCAAGGGTATAGCCTTGCAGTTTCGTCAAGCTTTCCCGGAGAATTTCCGTGCATACGAGAAAGCTGCGAAGCAGGGGCAAATAGTTCCAGGCAAGATGTTCGTCACCTCGACAGGTCTGATTCAGTACCCTCGTTACATAATAAACTTCCCCACCAAGCGCCACTGGCGGGCGGGGAGTCGAATCGCCGATATTGAATCGGGCCTGGTTGATCTAGTCGCCATGATACGCGAATATCAGATCTCTTCGATAGCAGTTCCTCCTCTTGGCTGCGGTAACGGCGGTCTTGACTGGTCGGATGTCCAGCCGCTTATTGTCGGCCATCTAGACGCGCTTTCGGATGTTGATGTATTGCTCTATCCCCCTAGCACGGCGCCGTTGGCCGAGGAGATGCCCATACGGACCGAACGGCCGGCGATGACTCTAGGCAGGGCGGCGCTTCTAATGCTTCTTAAACAGTACCGAGAGGCTGATAGTTTCCGTCTGTCGGCTCTAGAAGTCCAGAAGTTGGCATACTTCCTCCAGGCTTCCGGAGAGTCGCTTCGCTTGAATTATGTCAAGGCGAAGTACGGCCCCTATGCCGAGAATCTCAACCATGTCCTACGAACCATGGATGGGCATTACACCGTCGGTTACGGGGACCGAAGTCGAGAGCCGCAGATAAGGCTCGTCGACGGCGCGGCGTCGGAAGCGAAGAACTTCCTCGAAGGCCATGGCGCGACTAAGGCCAATTTGGATAGAGTATCCAGGCTCGTGCGAGGCTGGGAAACACCGTTCAGTCTCGAACTTCTCGCTACGACTCATTGGGCACTCACGCACGGAATGGGGAAGGTCTCTCGCGCCGAGGTCTACAAATTTGTTGCATCCTGGACGCCTCGCAAGGCTGACCTTTTCAAGGAGAAACAAATCGATCTAGCGATCGATCACCTCGTTGCGCATCGGTTCGCAGATCCCGTCTAGTGTCTGCGTCGGACTATCGCTTCGAGCCGTCCGGCGGTCTGTCGGACCGGTGACGTTGGCTCTGCCCTCGAACTTGGACCCCTGCCCCCGCCGCTGCGACAGCGCGTCGAGGGACGCAGTCGCGCCTCGCGCCCGACAGAGGCTCCTGAGGGCAACCGAGACGGAAACTGAGACGGAGCCCAGGTTCTGAGCACACATTGAAGGCCCGGCCGGCAGTCCGGACGGGCCTTCGTTGTGCCTGGTCAGCCAGGCTGGCGGAGGATACGAGATTCGAACTCGTGAGGGGTTGCCCCCAACACGCTTTCCAAGCGTGCGCCCTAGGCCTCTAGGCGAATCCTCCGCCGAACAGGCTACCGGACGCAGCCCCCCGCTCCGTACACCGGTCCACGCACAGCCCGCTCTTGCCTCCACCCGCCAGGATCGGGTCACGGACGCGCGACCCCCGGTCTCCGTCCGTGGCGAACCGATGACACGATGACGGGGCCGAGTACCCCGCGCGCACCCCAGCGCGCACCCCGGTTGCAGGAGGACTTGTGGCAAGGGGCCGGAGAAGGCGTCAGGGCGGACCAGGCCGCTGGATCGCCGCGGCGGTAGCGCTGATCGTGGTGGTCGCCGCGGCGGTCACGGCCGTCACCCTGCTGCGCGGGAACGACGACGACCAGAGCGACACCGCCGGCCCGGCGAACACGACGTTCAAGACCGAGTACGCGCCGTACGTCTACATGACGCTCGCGAACCGGCCGACGCTCACCCAGATCGCCGCGAAGACCGGCGCCAACGCCCTGCATCTCGCGTTCGCGATCACCCAGGGCGACAGCTGCTCGGTGGCCTGGGACGGCACGACCGCGATCGACAAGTACAAGGCCGAGATCAAGGAAGCCGTCGACAAGGACATCGACGTCATCGTGTCGACCGGGGGCGCGAACGGCGGCGACGTCGCCCAGGCCTGTGGCGACGCGGAGACCACCCAGGCTCAGCTGCAGAAGCTCGTCGACCTGGGCGTCCGCTACCTCGACTTCGACGTCGAAGGGGACGAGCGGGAAGCCGACGCGGACGCGAACAGCGTGCGCGCGGAGGCGATCGCCGCGCTGCAGAAGAAGTACAGCGACCTCAAGGTCTCGTTCACGCTCCGGGCGGCCAGCCCGACGGCGGCCGACCAGGCCGACGGCGCGGTCAGCACCGCACCCTGGGTGGCCGCGGTCGACGCCGGCGTGACGATCGACCGGGTCAACCTGATGACGATGAACTTCGGCGGCGACGTCGCGGCCAACGACATGGCCGCGGCCACCACCGCGGCCGCGAACGGCCTGCACCAGCAGGTTCAGACGATCCAGGGCGTCGAGTCGGCCGAGGCCTGGAGCATGATCGGCATCACTCCGATGATCGGCGCCAACGACACCAAGGGCGAGACGTTCTCGCTGGACAACGCCAAGACCGTCACGCAGTTCGCCACGAAGAACGGCATCGGCATGCTCGGGTACTGGGCCGCCGGGCGCGACACGCAGTGCGGTGCCGACGTCGCCACACAGCCGGTCGCCAACTGCAGCGGCGTCGACCAGGACCCCTACGCGTTCGCGTCGGTCTTCAAGGCGGTCCTCGGTTAGAGGCCGCTGACCCGCTGTGGTTAGACTCATGACCAGCCCCTCGTGCGGCGCGTAACCTGTGAACCTCCCCAGGGCCGGAAGGCAGCAAGGATAAGCGGGCTCTGGCGGGTGCACGGGGGGTCCTTCTTTTCCCCAGCCGCCGTCCGTCGGGTGTGAGTTGTCGGACGGGCGTGGGAAGCTTTCTGGCGTGGCCAACCGCGCTCTCTACCGGAAATACCGGCCCCGCACGTTCGCTGAGGTCATCGGCCAGGAACACGTCACCACACCGCTGATCCAGGCGCTGAAGAACGGCAAGCTGAACCACGCTTACCTGTTCTCCGGCCCGCGTGGCTGTGGAAAGACGTCCAGCGCCCGCATCCTCGCCCGGTCGCTCAACTGCGTGAACGGCCCGACGCCGGAGCCGTGCGGAGTCTGCGACTCCTGCGTCGCGCTGGCTCCCGACGGGCCCGGCTCGCTCGACGTCGTCGAGATCGACGCGGCCAGCCACGGCGGTGTGGACGACGCCCGCGACCTGCGAGAGCGTGCATTCTTCGCGCCGGTGTCCAGCCGGTTCAAGGTGTACGTCATCGACGAGGCGCACATGGTCTCGTCGCAGGGCTTCAACGCGCTGCTCAAGCTGGTCGAAGAGCCGCCGGATTTCGTCAAGTTCGTGTTCGCGACGACCGAGCCCGACAAGGTGTTGCAGACCATCCGGTCTCGTACCCATCACTACCCGTTCCGGCTGATTCCGCCGAGCACGATGGTCGGGCTGCTCGACCGGATCTGCACCGACGAGAGCGTGACGATCGAGAAGTCGGTCCTGCCGCTCGTCGTGCGGGCCGGCGGGGGGTCGGCGCGTGACTCGCTGTCGATCCTCGACCAGCTGCTCGCCGGCGCCGGCGAGGGTGGCGTCACGTACCAGAACGCGGTCGCGCTGCTCGGCGTCACCGACACCGGGCTCCTCGACGAGGCGACCGGCGCGCTCGCCGCCGACGACGGCGCCGCGCTCTACGGCGTCGTCGACCGCGTCGTCGAGGCCGGGCACGACCCGCGTCGGTTCGCGTCCGACCTGCTGGAGCGGCTCCGCGACCTGGTGATCCTGTCGACCGTGCCCGACGCCGGCCCGAAGGGCCTGGTCGATGCGCCGGCCGACGAACTCGAGCGGATGACGCTGGTCGCCAACCAGCTCGGTGTCGCGACGGCGTCGCGGATGGCTGATGTCGTGCACAACGGCCTGGTCGAGATGCGCGGCACGACGTCTCCACGCTTGCTGCTCGAGCTCGTCTGCGCGCGGATGCTGCTTCCCGCGGCCGACGAGAGCCAGGCCGCGCTCCTGCAGCGCCTGGAGCGACTCGAGCGCCGTTTGGCGATCGCCGGTGACCCCGGTCAGTCGTCTGCTGCTTTCATGCCTACGCCCGGCGGTACGACGTCGGCGGCGGCATCGCCGCCCGCCCAGGCGCCCGGCGGCCCGGCGGCGGGTGTCTCCGATGCCGGGGCCCGGGGTGCCGGGGTGCCGGGTGCTTATGGGCCGGGCGCCGCGGTCTCGGGTGCCGGTGGGCCAGGCGCGGGTGCTGTGGGGCCGGGCGCCGGGGCGGCGGGCGTCGAAGGTCTGGCGGCTGGGGCGCCCGCGGCTGGGGCGGCCGCGGCTGCGGCGGCGGCCTCCGGCGGTGGGGCTTCGGGCGCGGGAGCGCCAGGTGGCGCGGCCGGGCCAGGTGGCGCGGCCGTGGCGGGTGGCGCGGCTGTGTCAGGCGGGTCGGTGCCGGCTCAGGGCTCGGCGCCGGATACGCACGCCGGCGTGCCGTCCGCGCAGGCGCACGGCGGGGCGCCGGCTCAGGCCGGTTCGCAGACTCACGCCGGGTCATCGGCGATCGGCGTCTCGCAGGCGTCCGGCGGGCCGGCGGTGGACAGGGCGCAGACCCACGGTGGGTCGGTTGCCCAGGGCGGGCCGACCGCGAGCGCGTTGCAGGCGTCCGGCGGGCCGGCGATGGGCGGGGCGCAGACCCACGGCGGGTCGGCCGCGCACGGTGGGTCGGCAGCGCACGGTGGGTCGGCTGCGCACGGTGGGTCGGCTGCGAGTGGGGCGCAGGCGGCTGGCGGGTCGGCGGCGCACGGTGACGCTCTGCAGGGTGGGGCGGGACCGGGTGGGGTGGGGGAGCCTCCTTGGCCTACGCCGGCTCCGATCACGCCGCCTCGGCCGGCCGGACCCTCCGGGCCATCGGCCCAGGCCGGATCTTCCGGGCCGTCGGCCCCGGCCGGACCTGCCGGGCCGTCGGCCGGTCAGTCCGGGCCGGCAGGCGGGCACGCCGGGTCGGCGGCGGGGTCGGGCGGGGGCCCGAGCGTTCCGGCGCAGACCCCCGCGCCGATCTCCCGGCCCGCGCCCCCGGCGGCCCCGCAGCCCGTGCCGACCGCGCAGCCGGCTCCGGCCGCTCCGGCCGCGGGTGGGCTGGACGCCGGGGCGGTACGTCAGGTGTGGCCGCAGATCGTCGACCAGACCAAGCAGCGCAGCCGGATGGTCTGGGCGCTCGTTCAGAACGCGACTCCGCGCGAGGTCACGAACAACGAGCTCGTGCTCGCGGTGAAGCACCAGGGCGAGGTCCGGCGACTGTCGGACGAGAAGGTCGCCTCGGTCATCCAGGACGTGCTGCAGTCCGTGCTCGGTGTCCGGTGGAAGATCCGGGCCGAGGCGGACGGCGCGTCGGGCGGTGGGCGGGCGAGCGGTGGGCGTCGGGGTCCGGCGCCGCCGGCGGTTCCGGCTTCGATGCCGCCGATGCCCGGTTCCGCGCCGAGCGGTGGAGGTGACTGGCCGACGATCGCGCCGGTGGGTGGACAGTCGGTGCCGGTCACACCCGCTCAGGCGTCGTCTGCGCCGGTGAGCCCCTCGCCGTCCGGTGCGGCCCCGGCCAACGCCGGTCCGTTCAACGCTCCCTCCGGTGCTGCCCCCTCCGGGGCGGCCCCGGCCGGCGCCGGTCCGTTCAACGCCCCCTCCGGTGGTGCCCCGGCCGGCGCCGCGCCGTTCGGCGGCGGCTCGGCCCAGTACGGTTCCGCGCCTGCGAGCGCGCAGCAGGCCTCCGCGCCCGCGGGCTCCCCGCAGTACGGCTCCGACCCCGCGAGCGCCGGCCAATTCGGCTCGGCACCCGCGCAACACGGCTCCGCGCCCGGCGGCGCCCCGCAGTACGGCTCCGCGTCCGCGGGCGGATCGCAGTACGGCTCTGCGCCCACCGGTGCCGGGCACTACGGCTCTGCGCCGGCGAGCGCTGCGCAGCTCGGCTCCGCGTCCGCAACGGTTGCACCATTCGGCGCCGGACCCGCAGGGGCCGGAACCGGCGGACTCGGCGGACCAGGCCCCGGAGGCGCGCCGACCGGTCGGCCGGGCGGCCCGGCGCCGTCCGTGCCGGACGACGACGACATCCCGCTGCCCCCCGAACCGGCCGACCCCATGTACGACGGCTTCGACCCGGGCGACGAACCCCTCGACGACGAAGACGAGGCCGGCACCGCCAAACCCACCGACTCCGAAGCGGACGCGATCGCACTCCTGCAACAGCACCTGGGCGCCTCGAAGATCGACTGACGATCCGAGACTGACGAGCCGAGACCGGCAGGGCGGGCACCCGGACAGTAGGCTGGGGCCATGCAGCCCGGTGGTCAGCTCGACATGCAGGCGATCCTCGCCCAGGCACAGCAGATGCAGCAGCACATCATGGACGCTCAGGCGCAGCTGGCCGAAGCCGAGTTCACCGGCGCGGCCGGCGGCGGGCTGGTGTCCGCGACCGTGTCCGGCACCGGCGAGCTCGTCGGCCTGGTGATCCAGCCGGCCGCCGTCGACCCCGACGACACCGAGACGCTGGCCGACCTCGTGGTCGCCGCGGTCCGGGCCGCGAACGCCGAGGCGCAGCAGGCGGCCGCCGACACGATGGGTCCGCTGGCCGGCGGGTTGCCCGGCCTGCCCGGCCTGGGGATGTAGATAGATGTACGAAGGGGCCGTTCAGGACCTCATCGACGAGTTGGGGCGGCTCCCCGGGGTCGGGCCGAAGAGCGCCCAGCGCATCGCGTTCCACATCCTCAACTCGGACCCGGCCGACGTGAAGCGGCTGGCCGACGTGCTCGGGCGGGTGAAGGTCGAGGTCCGGTTCTGCCGGATCTGTTTCAACATCGCCGAGGCCGACGAGTGCCGGGTGTGCCGGGACGCCCGTCGCGGTGACGACGTGATCTGCGTGGTCGAAGAGCCGAAGGACGTCGTCGCGATCGAGCGGACGCGTGAGTTCCGGGGCAAGTACCACGTGCTCGGTGGGGCGATCAATCCGTTGGAGGGGGTCGGGCCCGATCAGCTGCGGATCCGGGAGCTGATGACCCGGCTGCAGAGTGGCCTGGTCAAGGAGCTGATCCTGGCCACCGACCCGAACACCGAGGGTGAGGCCACCGCGACGTACCTCGCGCTGCTGGTCAAGCCGATGGGGCTCCAGGTCACCCGCCTGGCGTCCGGTCTTCCGGTCGGCGGTGACCTCGAGTACGCCGACGAGGTGACGCTGGGCCGAGCCTTCAGCGGCCGCCGCTCCCTCGACATCTGATACCTCGACGGCTCGGCGCGCCGGGGACCGGCCCGGTATCCGTGATGCGTGTTGTTCGCGCAGATCGATCCGATGACCGAGGCAGAATTCGTCGCGCTCGGAGAAACCGGCCAGCGCCACGAGGTCATCGACGGTGTCCTCCTGACTAGGCCCGCCCCCGACCTGCGCCATCAGCGCATCTCGGCGAGGCTGCGGCTGGCCCTGGACGAAGCCGTGCCGAACGGCTGCGAGGTGCTCGGGCCGATCAATCTCCGGCTCGCGATCGATCGGATCGTCATCCCGGACATCTCCGTGCTCACCACACCCGGTGGCGACAAACTCGTGGCCTCGGCGGCCGAGGTGCTGATGATGATCGAGATCGTCTCGCCCTCGACCGAGCCGCTCGACCGGATACTCAAGCCGGCGCTGGCCGCCGAGTCGCGAATTCCGTTCTACGGGCTCGTCGAGCCCGACGGACCCACCGTCACCATCTCCGCACTGGACGGTGACGGCTACCGGGTCGTGACCAAAGCGACCGGCGACGAGCCCCTCGCCCTCACCCAGCCGTTTCCGCTGGATTTCCGACCTGCCGATTTACTGGCCACACGCCGGTGAGCACCCCCAGCGTTGCCAATACGTGACATTACGAGGGCAGCACAACGCGACATCATGGCCTGTTTCGGCGGTAGCGTCCCCGCACGTCAACGGATGGGAAACCCCTGTCCATGGAATCAGCCTGGGGGCTACGTGTACCGAGTCCGACGCGCGCTGGCCGCCGCCGTGAGCGTAGGTCTGGCCGTCTCGATGGCGGCTTGCGCGAAGAGCGAACGCGGCGAAGGCGGTGAGGGTGACAGCAACGCCACCCTGACGATCGCCGGCACCGGCAAGCCGAAGAACTTCGACCCGATCTTCAACGACGACGGTGAGAGTTTCCGGCCGGCCCGCCAGATCTACGACACGCTGATCCAGAACAAGGCGGGCACCGCCGACCTGGAGCCCGCGCTGGCCACCAAGTGGGACGTCAGCCCGGACGGCAAGGAAATCACGTTCACCCTGCGTGAGGGCGTGAAGTTCCAGGACGGCTCGGCGTTCAACGCGGCCGCGGTCTGCTTCAACTTCGACCGCTGGTTCAACATGAAGGGCGCCGCCGCCCAGAGCCAGATGATCTACTACGCCGACACGTTCAGCGGTTTCGCGAAGAACGAGACCGACTCGGCCGGCGACCCGATCTACAAGAGCTGCACGGCCAAGGACGACAAGACCGCGGTCGTCGCGCTGAACAAGTTCCGGGGCGCTCTCCCGGCCGCGCTCACGCTGACCGCGTTCTCGATCTCCAGCCCCGACGCGCTGAAGAAGTACGACGCCGACAAGGTCACGCAGTCCGGCGACAGCTTCACCTACTCGTCGTACGCGACCGAGCACCCGACCGGCACCGGCCCGTACAAGTTCGAGAAGTACGACGCGGCCAGCGGCACCACGACGCTCGTCCGCAACGACGACTACTGGGGCGAGAAGGCGAAGACCGCGAAGCTGGTCATTCGCACGATCGAGACCGAGACCGCGCGTAAGCAGGAGCTCGAGGCCGGATCCGTCGACATCATCGACTTCCCGGCCGCCCAGGACTGGAAGGGCCTGGAGAGCAAGGGCATGAAGGTCGAGGTCCGCCCGGCCTTCAACATCCTGTACCTCGGCATGAACGAGAAGAACCCGAAGCTGAAGGACCTCCGCGTCCGCCAGGCGATCGCCTACGCGATCAACCGGGACCAGCTCGTCAAGACGAAGTTCCCCGAGGGCGCCGAGGTGGCCAAGGAGTTCATGCCGTCGACGCTGTCCGGGTACGCCGACGACGTCACCCAGTACAACTACGACCCGGCGAAGGCCAAGTCGCTGCTCGCCGCGGCCGGTGCGTCGAACCTGACGCTGAAGTTCTACTACCCGACCGAGGTCACCCGGCCCTACATGCCGGACCCCAAGGCGATCTTCACCTCGATCGCGGCCGACCTGACCGCGGTGGGCATCAAGATCACCCCGGTCGCCCGGCCGTGGAACGGTGGCTACAAGGACGACATCCAGCAGGCCGGTAAGCAGGACCTCCACCTGCTCGGCTGGACCGGTGACTACAACGACGCCTACAACTTCGTGGGCACGTTCTTCGGCCGGGAGAAGCCCGAGTTCGGCTTCACCGACAAGACCGCGTTCGCCCAGATCGCGGCGGCCGACGCCGAGCCGGACGCCGACAAGCGCAAGGCCGACTACGAGCAGGTGAACAAGGACCTGGTGGGCAAGTATCTGCCGGCCGTCCCGATCTCGCACTCGCCGCCGGCCATCGCGACCGCGGGCAACATCGACGGCCTGGTGGCCAGCCCGCTGACCGACGAGCGCTTCTTCACGGTCACCAAGAAGAGCTGAGTTCGATCGTCCCCCGGGTCGGGGAAGGGCTGAACCGCCCCGACCCGGGGGACGCTCCCGTTTAAGGACGTCAATGCTTCGGTACGTCGTGCGCCGGCTCCTCGGAGTGATCCCGACGCTGTTCGTGCTGTCGTTCCTGCTCTACGTCTGGCTGCGATCGCTGCCGGGCGGGCCGGCGACAGCGCTGCTCGGCGATAAGGCAACTCCCGAGAAGATCGCGGCGCTGAACAAGACGCTCGGTCTCGACCAGCCTCTCTGGGTGCAGTACGGAAAGTTCGTCGGCCGGGTCTTCACCGGCGACTTCGGCTCGTCGCTGGCCAGCTCGCGCCCGGTGATCAGCGAGCTCGCCGACGCGCTGCCGGCCACGATCGAGCTGAGCGCGGCCGCGCTGCTGTTCGCGATCGTGCTGGGCATCCCGCTCGGCTACCTCTCGGCCAAGCGCCGGGGCGGCTACTTCGACAACAGCACGGTCATCGCCACGCTGGTCGGCGTCGCCGTGCCGGTGTTCTTCCTCGGCTACGTGCTCAAGCAGTGGTTCGCGGTCGACCTCGGCTGGCTGCCGCCGTCCGGGCGCATCACCGCGGGCATGGACCAGACGAAGATCACCGGCTTCCTGATCCTCGACGGCATCATGACCCGCGAGTGGGACGTCGTCTGGGACGCGATCCGGCACCTGATCCTCCCGGCGATCACGCTCGGCACGATTCCGCTCGCGGTCATCGTCCGCATCACCCGGGCGTCCGTATTGGACGTCCTCAACGAGGACTACGTCCGGACCGCGGAGGCCAAGGGCCTCCGGGCGCGGACGATCCGCAGCCGGCACGTGCTGCGCAACGCGCTGCTGCCGGTCTCGACGACGATCGGCCTGCAGGCCGGCCTGCTGCTCGCGGGGGCCGTCCTGACCGAGAAGGTGTTCGTCTGGGGCGGGATCGGGTCGCTGCTCGCGGAGGGCATCGAGAAGCGCGACTACCCGCGGTTGCAGGCGCTGATCCTGGTCGCCGCGCTCACCTACGTGCTGGTCAACCTCCTGGTCGACCTTTCGTACGCACTGATCGACCCGAGGGTGCGTGTGCGTTGAGCTCCGTTGAAACCTGCAGCATCGACACAGGTCCGGATGGGGTGCGTGTGCGTTGACAAGCCTCCTCGAACGTAAGCGCGACCGCATCGATCAGACCGCCCGGGGTCAGAGCCTCACCCGCTCCGCGTTCCAGCGGCTCTCCCGCAACCCGGTCGCGATCCTCGGCGCGATCATCGTGCTGCTGTTCGTGCTGGTCGCGATCTTCGCGCCGCTGCTCGCGCCGAAGGACCCGTACGTCCGGTACCTGATCGACGAGGTGCGCCAGAACTCGCCGCTGCCGGCTCGCGACGGATTCCCGCTCGGCGCCGACCAGAACGGCCGCGACGTGCTCAGCCGGCTGATCGTCGGCTCCCGCCAGTCGCTGCTGGTCGGCGTGCTGGCCACCACGGCCGGGCTGGTCGTCGGCATGCTGATCGGTGGCCTGGCCGGCGCGGTCGGCGGCTGGGTCGACACGGTCCTGATGCGGTTCGTCGACATCCTGCTGTCGGTGCCGAGCCTGTTGCTCGCGATCTCGATCGCGGCGGTCTTCAAGAGCGCCAGCCAATGGACGGTCATCGCCGCGGTCGCGGTCGTCTCGGTGCCGATCTTCGCCCGGCTGTTGCGCGGCGCGATGCTCGCCCAGCGACACGCCGACCACGTGCTGGCGGCCCGCTCGCTGGGCGTCAAAGAGTCCTCGATCGTGCTCCGGCACATGCTGCCGAACTCGCTGTCCGCGGTGATCGTTCAGGCCACGCTGACGCTGGCCACCTCGATCATCGACGCGGCCGCGCTCTCGTTCCTCGGCCTCGGCGACGCCGACCCGAACCGCGCCGAGTGGGGCGCGATGCTCGGCGATGCCCAGACGTACTTCGACATCCAGCCGTCGCTGGCGGTCTGGCCCGCGCTCTGCATCATCGTGGTCGCGCTGGGCTTCACCCTGTTCGGTGAGTCGCTGCGCGAGGCCCTCGACCCCAAGAACCGGCGGTAATTCCATGGCGCTCCTCGAGGTCAAGGACCTGACCGTCACGTTCGGCCGCCGCGGCGAGAAGCCGGTGCGGGCCGTGGACGGTGTCAGCTTCAGCGTCGAGCCCGGCCAGACGGTCGGGCTGGTCGGCGAGTCCGGCTGCGGCAAGTCGGTCACGTCGCTGGCGATCATGGGCCTGCTGCCCAAGCGGGGCGTCGACGTGGGTGGCACGGCCACCTTCGAAGACGTCGACCTGCTGAAACTGCCGGCCAAGCAGATGCGGGACCGGCGCGGCAAGGACATCGGCATGGTGTTCCAGGACCCGCTGAGCTCGCTGAACCCGGTCATCCCGATCGGCAAGCAGGTGACCGAGGTGCTCGAGCGGCACCGCGGGATGCACCGCGGCGAGGCTCGGGCCGAGGCGACCGACCTCCTCAAGGCGGTCGGGATCCCCGACCCGGAGCGGCGCCTGAAGGACTACCCGCACCACCTCTCCGGCGGTATGCGTCAGCGTGCGTTGATCGCGATCGCCCTCGCCTGCCGACCGCGTCTGCTCATCGCCGACGAGCCCACCACTGCTCTGGACGTGACGGTGCAGGCCCAGATCCTGGCCCTGCTCGAGCGTCTGGTGGACGAGGTGGGCAGCGCGCTGGTGCTCATCACGCACGACCTCGGAGTGGTCGCCGGGCTGTGCGACAGCGTCAACGTGCTCTACGCCGGGAAGGTGGTCGAGAAGACCGACCGGTACCGGCTGTTCGCGCAGCCCCGACACCCGTACACGGCGGGCCTGCTCGGGTCGGTGCCCCGCCTGGACGCCCCGCGCGGGCAGGCCCTCACGCCGATCCGCGGGTCGGTGGCGGACGCGATCCCGTGGGAGTCCGGCTGCGCGTTCGCGCCGCGGTGCGACAACAAGATCGACCGCTGCACGGCGGAGAGCCCGCAGCTCGAGCCCGACGCCGAGGACCGTCGGCTGCTGCGATGCTTCAACCCGGTGGAAGCGCCGGCCGTCGAGGAGGTTGCCCGATGACTTCTCCGGAATCCGAGGGGTTCGGGGAGCCGCTCGTCGAGGTCACCGACCTCGAGGTGCACTTCCCGATCAAGCGCGGGGTGCTGTTCGACCGCACGATCGGCCACGTGCACGCGGTCGACGGCGTCTCGCTGACGATCCTGCGCGGCGAGACGTACGGCCTGGTCGGCGAGTCGGGGTGCGGCAAGACGACGTTCGGCCGGGGCCTGCTCCGGCTGGTCGAGCCGACCGGCGGCAAGGCGCTGTTCGAGGGCTCCGACCTGCGCGAGCTCAAGGGCGAGGCGCTCCGGAAGGCTCGCCGCCGGATGCAGATGGTGTTCCAGGACCCGCTGTCCAGCCTGGACCCGCGCCAGAACGTCGAGTCGACGCTGTCCGAGGGCCTCAAGGCCCACGGGCTGTGGGGCTCCGACGGACACCGGACGCTGACCGAGATTCTCGACGCGGTGGGCCTGCCGAGTTCAGCGCTGCGCCGGTACCCGCACGAGTTCTCCGGCGGCCAGCGTCAGCGCATCGGCATCGCCAGGGCCCTCGTCCTCAAGCCCGACCTGATCGTCGCCGACGAGCCGGTCTCGGCGCTCGACGTGTCGGTGCAGGCCCAGGTGTTGAACCTGCTCGAGGACCTGCAGCTGCAGTACGGGCTCACGTACCTGCTGATCGCCCACGACCTGGCGGTCGTCCGGCACAGCGCCGACCGGGTCGGCGTGATGTACCTGGGCGGGCTGGTCGAGGAGGCCACGTCCGAGGCGCTGTACGAGGAGCCGCTGCACCCGTACACCCGGACGCTGCTCTCGGCCGTGCCGGTGCCGGACCCGCTGGTCGAGGACGATCGGCAGCGGATCCTGCTCGCCGGAGACCTGCCGTCGCCGGCGAACCCGCCGAGCGGCTGCCGGTTCCACACCCGGTGCCCGTGGCGGCAGGAGACTCGCTGCGACACCGAACGGCCGGTGCTGCGCGAGATCACGCCGGGCCACCGGGTGTCGTGCCACTACGCCGAGGACATCCGGGACGGCAAGATCCAGCCCCACGAGGTGCGTCCGGAGCTGGTGGAGGCGTCCGAGGCCCTCGGAGCGGCGTCCGTCCAGACCGTGACCGCGGAGATCGCCGGCACCCTCCCGCCCGGACACTGACGTCAGGTCATGACGGCCAGGTAGCCGTCCTCCAGGGCGGGCGCGGCCGGGCTCGCCCCGGGGGGCGGCGCGGTGGGGGCGACCACCCGGTAACGCATGCCGCCCTCGTGGGGCAGCGCGGACACCACCGTGCCCTCGGTCGGCGGCGGACCGTCGGTGACGACCGACCAGACCCGTCCGTCGGCCCGCTGGACCAGCTCCTCGGTCGTCCCCCGGAAGATCAGCCGGCCCTTGGCCAGCACCGCGACCTCCCGGCAGGTCTGCGCGATGTCGTCGACGATGTGTGTGCTCAGCAGCACCGTCCGGCTACCGGCGAACTGCGACAGCAGCGTCCGGAAGCGGATCCGCTCCTCCGGGTCCAGGCCCGCGGTCGGTTCGTCGACGATCAGCAGCTGGGGGTCGGCGAGCAGCGCCTGCGCGATGCCGACGCGCTGCCGCATCCCGCCCGAGAACCCGCGCAGCCGGCGGTCGGCATCGGCGGTCAGCGCGACGACCTCCAGCAGTTCGCCGACGCGCCGACGCCGGGCCGAGCGGTCGTCCAGGCCCTTGAGCAGCGCGATGTAATCGAGGAACTGCCGGGCCGTGAGGTCGGGGTACACGCCCAGGTCCTGGGGCAGATAACCGAGCTCGCGCTGGACGGCGGCCCGCCCCTCACCGGTGCCGAGGTCGTGACCACCGGCCACGACGCGGCCGGACGTCGGCCGCGCGATGCCGGCCAGGATGCGCATCAGCGTGGTCTTACCGGCCCCGTTCGCGCCGAGCAGCCCGAACATCCCGGTGGGGATCGTCAGGTCGAGGCCGTCGAGGGCCGCCACCCCGCCTCGAAACGTCTTGGTCAAGCTCGTGATCGTGATCTGCACAGGACTTCCTTTCAAGAGGCTCGGCGGGCGCGGAGGACCGAACCACCCGCGAGTGCGGCGGCGGCGAGGACCAGCAGCACGGCGATCGAGAGCCACGCGGTCAGCGTCGTCGGCTCGGGCCGGAGGAAGTTGAGCGTCGCGCCGGACGTCGGGCCGGCCAGCGTGTCGTCGCCGTCGACGCCGTTGAAGTGCAGCAACACGGTCAGTGGGTAGCCGCCGAGCGGGTTGATCAGCGTCCGCGCGAGCGTGGGCATCACGTCCGGCGGCACCAGGTTGCCCCAGAGCCAGTAGCCGACGAACAACACCCGGAACAGCGGCGCCGGAACGATCAGCGGGACGGTCAACGCGAAGGCGGCCACGAACAGCAGACCCGGCACGATCACCACGGCCGAGACGACGAGCGCCCAGCCCAGCGCTTCCGGCGCTGCGGTGTGCACCGCGTAGGCGGCGGCGAACCCGAAGTAGGCCAGGAAGACCGGGATGGCGGTCGCGGCGGCGGTTCCCAGGTACTTGCCGAGCAGGCGTCGGCGTGGCGAGGTCGGCGTCGCGTCCAGGATCGGGGCCACCCGCAGCCGGTCGTCGCGGATCAGCCGGTCGGCGAGCAGGCAGCCGAACCCGATCGACAGCAGCCCGTGGATCTGGACCGCGAGGCCGGTCACCGCGGTCCGCGCGTCCGGCGGAGCCTCGTTCGGGTCGAACAGGTCACGCAGCAGGCTGCCGCCGATCAGGACGAACAGCAGCAGCGTCAACGCGGGCACGATCCACACCGACCGCTTGCGGACCTGCATCCGGAACTCGTAGCGCAGGCTGGCGATCATTCGTCCTCCTCGCGAATGAGTCGCTCCGAGCGACCCAGCACCACCACGGCGAGCGTGATGAACACGGCGGCCGCGCCGAGCAGCGTCAGCCGGTTCGCGGTCCAATCGTCCGGGGCCGCGCCCCGCGTCGTCGCGAACAGGTAGAGCAGGCGTCCGGGCCCGAGCTGGGACGCGCCGGCGAAGAACTGCTGGATCGCCCAGATCGTGGTGACCAGCGCACCGGCCGCGGCCGCGCTGCGGAACAGGGCGGCCAGCGCGAAGCCCAGACCGCTCAGGCCGAGCGTCGGCGCCACCCAGGTGAGCTGCCCGACGACCGCGCCGTGGTTCTGCGGCCAGCGGGCCCACCAGCCGGTGACGATCAGCACGACCGCGGTGCCCAGAGCGAGCGCCGCGGACCAGCCGAGCGTCACCACCATCCGCCGCACCAGCGTGACGCGGTAGCGGGTGGGCGACGTGAGCTGCAGTTCGATCGCCGCGTCGTGGCCGACCAGCGAGGCGCAGGCGACACCGGCGGCGAGCGGGATCGCCATTTCCAGCGTGCCGAGCAGGACGCGGGCCGTGCTGGAGTCGCTCTCCAGTGGGTTGGCCAGCGCGGCCGCGACACCGAGGGCGATCGCGAGCGGTGGACCGAGCAGCGCGGCCCAGCCCGCCCGCCGGGCCTCGTACTGCCAGAGGGTCAGTGGTTTCACAGCAGGTGGGTAGCGCGCCGGGCGCTGAACGGTTCACCGCTGGCGAGCACCATCGCCGCGATCAGGACGACGACGCTGGCCGTCAGCACCGGCCCGTTCGTGGACCAGAGGTCGAGTACCAGCCGGGCCGGCCACGCGTTGTGGGTCAGGACGCTGTCCGAGAGCACCCGCACGGCCCACAGCCCCACCGCGGCCCCCAGCGCGATGTCCGGCCCGAACCGGACCGCGATCAGCAGGCTCAGCGACGACAGCAGCGCCATCGGTCCGAGCCAGGCCCCGACCAGCGTGTTCAGCCCGGCGGTCCCGGACGTGCCGGTGACGGCCAGCAGGATCGACGCCGCGCCCGCGAGTGCCAGGTCGTAACCGAACACCAGCGTGACCCGGACGAGCAGCAGCAACCGCCCCGACGTCGGCGCGGCCGCGATCAGCTCGGCGACCGGATCCCGCCGGGAGCGGTAGGTGCCCGCGATACCGGCCGCCGCGACGATCGGCGCGATCAGGCTGAGCACCAGGCCGGCGCTGCCCTCCGGCCCGAAGTCGCCTTGGAGCAGGACGAGCGCCACCCCGAGTGCCATCACCAGCGCCGACGCGACCGGCACGGCGAGCCGGACGAGCCGCACCTCGGCCAGTACCAGCCCGCCCAGGTACCGCAGCCGCCTTCGCGCCGGGCGCTCGGCCGGGCTCTCCAGCGCACTCCGGGTGAGCACGGTCCGCACGAGCCGGGCCGGGTCCGGGGGCCGAATCGTCGGTGTGGCGTCGGCGATCGTCTCCCAGGCGGCGAGGTCGGCGCGGCACCGTGGGCAGTCCGCCAGGTGGGCGCGGACCTTCTCGCGTTCCGCGTCGCTCAGCGAGCCGGCCGCGTAAGCCGGCAGCAGGTCTTTCACTCGGACACCTCCTGGGCGGTGAGCGCCGCGGCGACGGCGGCTCGGGCGTGGAACAGCCGGCTCTTCACCGTGCCGACCGGGATCGCCAGCACCTCGGCGACGTCGGCCAGCGGCAGGCCGGCCACGAACACCAGCGCGATCACGTCCCGGTGGTGGGCGGGCAGCAACTCGATCGCCGCGGCCACCGGGGTGCCTCCGGCGGCCGCGATCGCCAGTTCTTCGGGCCCGGCGCCCACGTCGGGCCGGTCGGGGAGATCGGTGGGCTCGGGCGCGAACCGGCCTCGCAGCCGGTTGTGGGCCTGACGCCGGGCCACCCCGAACAGCCACGTCCTCACCTTTGCGCGCCCGGAGAACGTGCCGGCCGAGCGCCAGACCGCGAGCATCGTGTCCTGGAGGACCTCCTCGGCGACCATCCGGTCACCGGCCAGCCGGTGGAGGTAGCCGAACAGCGCGCCCGCGTGCCGCTCGTACAGCCGGGACAGCGCGGTCGCGTCACCGACGGCGACCGCCCGCAGTAAGTCCTCGTCGCTGCCCGGCTCCACGTGACGTGGGTAGCAGCCACCGGCGCGAATGGTTCAGCAGATCGCGGGGTACTGGCGAGTAACATGAGCGACATGGCGGATCTCGCGGAGCTGCGTCGGGTGTTCGACGGGCACTGGGGGTGGGTGCGCGACGAGGCGCGCGAGGCCCTTCGGCGGCCCGAGTTCGGGCTGGCCGGCACCCTCGGGCTGGACGAGCACCGGCAGCACGTCTGGGAGCAGCTGCAGCAGCTGGCCAAGGTCGGCCACTCCCGGCTCGGCTTCCCGACCAGGTACGGCGGCGCGGGCGACACCGGGGCCTCCGTCGTCTCGTTCGAGATGCTCGGGTACGGCGACCTCTCGCTGATGGTGAAGTCCGGCGTCCAGTGGGGGCTGTTCGGCGGCGCGATCCAGGCGCTGGGCACCGAGCGGCACCACGCCGAGTACCTGCCCGCGGTCATGAGCCTCGAGCTCCCGGGCTGCTTCGCGATGACCGAGACCGGCCACGGGTCGGACGTCCAGCACCTGCTCACGACCGCCACCTACGACCCGGGGACGCGCGAGTTCGTCGTCGAGACCCCGGTCGAGGCGGCCCGCAAGGACTACATCGGCGGGGCGGCCCGCGATGCCCGGCTCGCGGTGGTGTTCGCGCAGCTCATGACGAACACCGAGACCCACGGCGTGCACGCGTTCCTCGTCCCCATCCGGGACGACCACGGCAACCCCTGTTCGGGCGTCCGAATCGAGGACTGCGGCGGGAAGGCCGGGCTGACCGGCGTCGACAACGGGCGGCTGTGGTTCGACCGGGTCCGGATCCCGCGGGAGAACCTGCTCGACCGCTACGGCCAGGTCGCCGAGGACGGCACGTACTCCTCGCCGATCGAGAACGCCGGCCGTCGGTTCTTCACGATGCTCGGCACGCTGGTCCGCGGCCGGATCAGCGTCGGCGGTGGCGCCGGGTCCGCGACCCAGACCGCACTGTCGATCGCGATCCGCTACGGCGAGGTCCGCCGCCAGTTCTCCGCTCCCGGTCAGGACCGCGAGGTGGTCCTGCTCGACTATCTGGCCCACCAGCGCGCGCTCCTGCCCGCGCTCGCCAAGACCTACGCTCTGCGCTTCGCGCAGGAAGGCCTCGTCCGGACGTTGGACGAACTGCAGCCGGGGGACGGTGTTCCGCCGCACAGCGTAAAAAAAGATGCGGACGTCGAGCAGAGGGAACTGGAAGCGCGCGCAGCGGGCTTGAAGGCCATCGCGACCTGGCACGCGTCAGCGACCATCCAGGCGTGCCGGGAGGCCTGCGGAGGGGCGGGCTACCTGACCGAGAACCGCCTTCCGCAGCTGCGGGCCGACACGGACGTGTTCACGACGTTCGAGGGCGACAACCGGGTGCTGTTGCAGCTGGTCGCGAAGGGTCTGCTGACCGGCTACCGGGACGAAGTCGGGGACCTGGACGCGTTCGGGATGGCGCGGTTCTACGCCGACCAGGTGTGGGAGCTGGTGGCCGAGCGGACGTCGGCGCGCAACCTCCTGGGCCGGTTCGGCGAATCGGACCTCCGCGACCGGGAGTGGCAGCTGGCGCTGTTCGAGGATCGGGAGAAGCACGTCCTGGAGGGGCTGGCCAAGCGGCTGCGCAAGGCGGGCGAGCCCGGAGCCGACCCGTTCGCGGTCTTCAACGACGCGCAGGACCACGTTCTGCGGCTGGCCCGTGTCCACGTCGAGCGGATCCTTCTGGAGGCGTTCTCGGCCGCCGTGGAGGGCTGCGAGGACGACGGCGTGCGCGCGCTGCTCGACCGGGTCTGCTCGCTGTTCGCGCTGTCGACGATCGAGGCGGACCTGGCCTGGTTCCTCGGCCACGGCCGGCTGACGCCGGGCCGGGCCAAGCGGGTCACCGGCGAGGTGAACGCGCTCTGCCAGGAGGTCCGGCCGGACGCGCTGCTGCTGGTGGACGGGTTCGGCATCCCCGAGGACTGGCTCGACGCGCCGATCGCCCAAGGTGCCGAAGCGGCGCGCCAGGCCGAGGCGCTCGGGTGAGAAGATCCCGTCCGTGACGGATCGGGGCGCCATCGCTGACGTGTGCAAACGGATGGTCGCCGACCGTCTGGTGATCGGGACGGCCGGGAACGTGTCGGCGCGGACCGGCGACCGGGTCGCGGTGACGCCGACCGGCGTTCCGTACCTCTCGATGGAGCCGGAGGACGTCGGGATCCACGCGCTCGACGGGACGCCGATCGACGCGCCGCTGCGGCCGACCAGCGAGTTGCCGCTGCACCTGGCGATCTACGCGGCCCGGGCCGACGTGGGCGCGGTCGTGCACACGCACTCGACCGCGGCCACGTCGCTGTCGTGCCTGGTGCCGCAGATCCCGGCCGTGCACTACTACCTGGGGTTGTTCGGCGGGTCGCCGCGCGTGGCGCCGTACGTCGAGTACGGCACCGACGCGCTGGCCGCCGGGGCGGTGTCGGCCCTGGAGGGGCGCACCGCGTGCCTGCTCGGCAACCACGGGGCGGTGACGGTGGGGGCCACGCTTGCGGAGGCCTACGACCGCGCGGTGTACCTGGAGTGGGTGTGCGAGGTCGCGCTGCGGGTGCTGTCGTCCGGCGTGATACCCCGGCTGCTGGACGGAGTGGAAATGGACGACGCGACCGCGCGCCTGGCCACCTACGGCCAGGCGGGCGGTCACTGAGCGGTCAGGACCGGTAGGCGCGATTCACCGCGCTGACTACCGCCTTCAGGGACGACGTGACGATGTTCGTGTCGACGCCGACGCCCCAGCGCACCTGATCGTCGCCGATCGCGCACTCGATGTAGGCCGCGGCCTTCGCGCCGCTGTCGGCCGACATCGTGTGCTCGGTGTAGTCCAGCAGCCGGGCCGGTATGCCCGCGCTGCCCAGCGCGTTGACGAAGGCGTTGATCGGGCCGTTGCCGCTCGCCCGCAGCGTCTTCGGAGACCCGTCCAGTACGACGTCGAAAGACACTTCCTCGCCGACGTTCTGGTAGCCGTTCAACGCCAGCCGGCCCCAAGGGTTGTCGGGGTTCGGCAGGTACTCGTCGCGGAAGACCGACCACATCGCCTCGGGGCTGACCTCGCCGCCCTCGTTGTCGGTGATCTTCTGGACGACCTGCGAGAACTCGATCTGCAGACGGCGGGGCAGGTCGAACTGGTGCTCGGTCTTCATGACGTAGGCGACCCCGCCCTTGCCCGACTGCGAGTTCACCCGGATGACGGCCTCGTAGGTGCGGCCGATGTCCTTCGGGTCGATCGGCAGGTACGGGACCGCCCAGCGGAAGTCGTCGACGGGGGTGCCGGCCGCCGTGGCGTCGCGCTCCATCCAGTCGAAGCCCTTCTTGATCGCGTCCTGGTGCGATCCGGAGAAGGCCGTGTAGACGAGGTCGCCGCCCCAGGGGTGCCGCTCGTGGACCGGCAGCTGGTTGCAGTACTCGACCGTGCGACGGATCTCGTCGATGTTGCTGAAGTCGATCATCGGGTCGATGCCCTGGCTGAACAGGTTCATGCCCAGCGTCACCAGGTCGACGTTGCCGGTGCGCTCGCCGTTGCCGAACAGGCAGCCCTCGACGCGGTCGGCGCCGGCCATCACGCCCAGCTCGGCCGCGGCCACCGCCGTGCCGCGGTCGTTGTGCGGGTGCAGCGACAGGATGATGTTGTTCCGGTGGGCCAGGTTCCGGTTCATCCACTCGATCGAGTCGGCGTAGACGTTCGGGGTGGCCATCTCGACCGTGGCCGGCAGGTTCAGGATCACCGGCCGGTCGTCGGACGGCTCCCAGATGTCGCTGACCGCGTTGCAGATCTCGGCCGCGTACTCCAGCTCGGTGCCGGTGTAGGACTCGGGGGAGTACTCGAACCGGATGTACGTGTCGCCCATCGACTCGGCCAGCTTCTGGCACAGCCGGGCGCCGTTGGTGGCGATCGCGGTGATGCCCTCGCGGTCGAGGCCGAACACGACCCGCCGCTGCAGCGTCGACGTCGAGTTGTACAGGTGGACGATGGCCTGCTTGGCGCCGCGGACCGAGTCGAACGTGCGCTGGATCAGCTCGTCGCGGGCCTGCGTCAGGACCTGGATCGTGACGTCGTCCGGGATCAGGTCTTCCTCGATGATCTGCCGGATGAAGTCGAAGTCGGTCTGGCTCGCGGCCGGGAAACCGACCTCGATCTCCTTGTAGCCCATCTTGACCAGCAGGTCGAACATCTTGCGCTTGCGGGCCGGGCTCATCGGGTCGATCAGCGCCTGGTTGCCGTCACGCAGGTCGACCGCGCACCAGAGCGGGGCCTCGTCGATCGTCTTCGTCTGCCAGGTGCGATCGGGCAGGTCGATCGGGGTGAACGGCGTGTAGCGGTGGATCGGCATGCCGCTGGGGCGCTGAGGGTTTTTGAAGCTCATCGCGGGGTGCTCCTCAAGACTTGGCGAGTGCAAGCCGGCAAGCACGCCAAGCGCCGCGACGAGGAAGCCGGCTCGTTAAGAGGCCTCGTCGCGGCAAAGAAGGAGGAGTCCGACCATGCGCACGTCCATCACCTTAACAGCACGAGAGGCCGCGGCTGAAAGCCGCGGCCTCTCGTGAAGGTGGATCAGCTGCCGACGCCGGCCGGAGCCGCGCCACGCAGGCGTAAAACGTACTCGACGAGCGAGATCAGCAGCGCCTTCGTCGAGTCGCGGCCACGGGCGTCGCAGTTGATGATCGGCACTTCCTGGCCGATCGTCAGCGCGTCCCGCACGTCCTGCGTCGTGTACGGCTGGATGCCGTCGAAGCAGTTCAGACCGACGACGTACGGCAGCCCGCGCTGCTCGAAGAAGTCGACGGCCGCGAAGCAGTCGGCCAGCCGCCGGGTGTCGACGAGAACGACCGCACCGATGGCCCCGCGCACCAGCTCGTCCCACATGAACCAGAACCGCGTCTGCCCGGGGGTACCGAACAGATACAGGATCAGGTCCTCGTCGAGCGTGATACGGCCGAAGTCCATCGCCACCGTGGTGGTGTTCTTGCCGGGGATCTTCGAGGCGTCGTCGACGTCGATCGCGGCGGCAGTCATCACCGCCTCGGTCGTGAGCGGGCGGATCTCCGAGACCGAGCCGACGAGCGTGGTCTTGCCGACACCGAACCCGCCAGCGATGACGATCTTGGCGGAGGTGGCGCGGCTCGCCGCAACCCGCGGCGCCGGGCGGCCGGGGTTAGAGCTTCCGAAGTCCACTGAGCACCCTTTCCAGCAGGTACGTTCCGAGCTGGTCGTCGAGCCTGCCGGGCTCGTGCACGTCCAGCATTCCAGCCTCGGCCATGTCGCCGACGATCACTCGGGCGACCCCGAGAGGAGTGCCAAGATACGCCGCGATCTCTGCCAGCGACTGCACTTGTTGACAGAGCTCGACGATCTTCTGCCACTCGTGCCGGGCCGATCCGGCCTCACGGTCACCACGGGCGGTGGCCGTGACCAGTGCCTCCATCGCGATGTCGACCCGTGGTCTGGTTCGACCACCGGTCATCGCGTACGGGCGCACCAGCGGCCCGCTTTGATCGACGTACTCGGTACTCATCGCGCGACGTCTCCTGTCGTCCCTCAGCGCGTCTCAGCTTGTCAGCGGGGCAGAGAAGCGTGGAGCTCGGATCGCAGAGCAGGAGTGAGCACCTGTCCCACGCGCTCCACCAGCAGAGCCATCTCGTACCCGACCTGACCGATGTCACACGCCCGCGACGCGAGCACGGCCAGCGACGAGCCGTCGCTGATGGACATCACCAGCAGGAAGCCGGTGTCCATCTCGACCACCGTCTGACTGACGTTCCCGCCCTCGAAGCAGAGAGCAGCACCCTGGGTGAGGCTCACCAGACCCGACGCGATCGCGGCGAGCTGGTCGGCCCGGTCACGCGGGAGTCCGTCGGAGACCGCCAACAGCAGTCCGTCGGCCGACACCGCCACGGCGTGTGCGATGCCGGGGACTCGGTTGGCGAAGTTCGCCACCAGCCAGTTGAGGTTCTGGGCATCGTGGCTCAGCGAGCTCACATCTCCTCCTGCGTTTCAGGTGAGCCGGCAAGGGTCGTACCGGTCCGGGACGGGCGCCCGGCGTTCCGCCCTTGCTCGAGACCGCTGCGGTAGCTGGACAGAACGCCCCGCACCGCCTCGGGAGACCGGTGGGACGCCGGGCGAGAAGGCTTCTTCGCCGCCGTCTCCACACGGCCTGGAACGAAGTGTGCCATCGGAACACGCTTCGGTAGACCCGACTTGGTGGTGCTGCTGGGAGCAGATTCGGCGGCCGCCTGGGCGGCGCGCCATCCGGCGTCCGCCGGCGACTCCCATGCGGCCGTCGCCGGCTGCCGCGAGGCGCCGACTCCGACCGGCTCCCCCTGCCCGAGGTCGGGCGCCTCGGAGGCGTCCGGCTCGTCCGGGGTACTGCCGTTACTGCCGTTACTTCCGACGGGACGCGGACGGCTCCAGGCCGCGGTCGCGCTCTGCGGGAAGGCTGTGTCGCCGCCGACCGCCGGGGACACCGGAGCGTCCGCGAGCGAACCGCCGGTGAGGCGGCTGGCGTCGTCGTCCGGCGCCTCGGCCTCGCTGTCGTCGGCGCGGCGGGCGGCGCCGGGCGCCTCCGGAACCCGCGGCGGCGACCAGGAGCCGTTGCTGCCGTTGCGCTGCGGGGCCGCGGTGGTGCGGGTGCGGAACCACTCCGACTCGATCGCGTCGAAGATCGGCAGCGGCATCTCGATCGTCGGGTCCGAGTTCGGCGGGTCCGACGGGCCGGCGCGGAAGATCTTCTGGGCGCCGGTCGTGCTCGAGCGCTCCGCGGACGCTTCCCGCCGCAGTGCGGCCATCGCGTCCGCGGCCGAGCCGCCGCGGCTGCCGTTCTGCGGCTGCTGCGGGACCTCGGCGGCCGGTGCCTGCGGAGCCGGTGCCTGCGGAGCAGGTGCCGGGGCCGGGGCGGGCGGGGTCTGGGCGGCGGGCTGCTCGGGGCGGGCCTGCTGCTGCGGGATCTGTTCGCGGGTGCCGAACGGGTCCCGGACCGGGAGCGGCGACGGCCGTCCCGGACCCTGCTGCTCCTCCTGCGGGCGCGGGCTGAGGCGCTGCTCGTCCTGCGGGCGCGGGCTGAGGCGCTGCTCGTCCTGCGGCCGCGGGCTGAGGCTGCCGGTGATGTTGCCGGTGTTGCCCCAGGTCAGGTCGGGCTCGCGGGCCTCGGCCGGAGCGGGCTCGGGCCGCAGGTCGCCGAGGATGCTGTGCGTTCCGGTCGCCGCGGCGGCGGCCGGGTCGCGGATGATCGGCACCGGACGGGTCGGCTCGGACCAGCTCGGGTCGGGCTGCTCGCTGCCGCCGTTACCACCCGGGGCGGTGAACGGCGGCTGGGCCGGCGTCGGCGTCGTGTGCGCGAACGGGAACGCCCCGCTGTCGTCGCGCTCGTCGCGACGCGGCAGCGGCTCCGGCGTCACCGGGCCGAACAGGTCGCGAGCGCTCGGCTGCTGGAAGCCGCCGGTGTTCTCGCGCTGCACCTCGTGCTCGCCGGTGTTCTGGCGGACGCCACCGAACGGCAGCGCGTTCAGCGGACGCCACTGGTCGCCCGGCTGCTCGGTGTTCTCCGCGGACGCCGCCGGAGCGAACGGCTGCGGAGCGGGCTGACCGAACGGCGGCGCGGCCGGGAGGTTCGGGATCGGAGCCGTCGGCGCCCCACCGAACGGTGGCTGGCCCGGCGCCGGAGCACCGAACGAACCGGTCGGCGCGTAGGGCGCGTTGGCGGCGGGCAGCGCGGGCTGGCCCGGCTGACCCTCGCCCCAGGACGGCTGGTCGATCCGCTCGGACGCGACCCGCTCGACCGGACGTCCGTCGGCGTCCTCGGCCTCGGCCGAAGCCGGCGGAAGAGCGCTGACGATCGGCTGGTCGCCGTGGAGGATGCCGGCCGGGAGCGTCACGATCGCCAGCACACCGCCGCCGGACGCGTCCCGCAGCATGACCTTGACGCCGTGGCGGGAGGCCAGCCGGCCGACCACGAACAGACCCATCATGCGGGAGACCGCGATGTCGAAGACCGGCGGCTTGGCCAGGCGCTCGTTGAACTCCGCGAGCTGCTCGCGGCTCATGCCGATGCCCTGGTCCTCGATCTCGATGACCACGTGGTCGCCGACCCGGCGGGAGTCCACGACGACGTCGGTGCGGGGGGAGGAGAACGAGGTGGCGTTCTCCAGGATCTCCGCGACCAGGTGGACGAGGTCGTTCACGGCCGCCGCGGAGATCTCCACGGTGTCGTCGATCGAACCGAGCTTGACCCGGGTGTACTGCTCCACCTCGGCGGTCGCGGCCCGGAGGACGTCGACCAGCGGGGCCGGGCGGGTCCACCGGCGGCCGGCGTCGGCACCGGCGAGGACCAGGAGGTTCTCGTCGTTCCGCCGCATTCGGGTGGCCAGGTGGTCGAGCTTGAACAGCTCGGACAGCCGGTCGGGGTCGCGCTCGCCCTGCTCCAGACCGTCGATCAGGCGGATCAGCCGGTCGACCAGGAGCTGCGAGCGGCGGGAGAGGTTGACGAACATCGTCGAGACGCTCTGCCGCAGCTGCGCCTGCTCGGACGCGACCCGGACCGCTTCCAGGTGGACCGCGTTGAACGCCTGGGCCACCTGGCCGATCTCGTCGCCGGAGCGGATGTCGAGGGTTCGGGCCCTGGTCTCCACCGCGGCCTGGGCGGCCGTCTGCTGGTCGGCGTCCTGCAGCTTGCGGACGACCTCGGGCAGCGACTGGTAGGCGACCTCGAGCGCGCTCGAACGCAGGCGGACGAGCGGGCGGACCATCGACCGGGCGACGGCCAGCGAGACCAGCAGCGCGACGACCAGAGCGGCCAGCGCGACCGTGATGACGATGATCGTCTTGCGGATCGCGTCGTCGCGGAAGTCGGCGGCAGACTGGACCGCGGAGCCGTTCAGCTTCTCTTCGACACCGCGGAGGACCACGTCGGCCTGGTTGCTGGTGCTGATCCAGGCCGTGTCGGTGACGTTCACCTGCTGACCGATCGACGTCTTGCCGACCCGGTTGCTCAGCGTCCGGTACTGCTGTTCCTGGCTGACCGTCTCGTTGCGGATGGTCAGCTGGTCCGGCGTCGCGGTGTTGCGGAACTGCTCGAGGAAGCTCTCCTGGTCGGCCACCGCGCGCAGGTCGCTGCGGAGCGTGTCGTTGGTGAACCGCTTCTGCCCGTCGACCAGCACCGACAGGACGACGATCTGCTCGTTGCCGACCGACTCCTTGTAGTGCGCGTAGGACGCCACCGCGCGCAGCTGGTCGGACAGGTTCCGGTCGTCCGCGGAGCGGGCCAGGCTGTCGGACAGGTGCAGCAGGTCGTTGATCAGGCCCTCGTACTTGCTGGCCGCCGCGTTGACGCTGACGCCCTGGTCGCGCGCGCCGTCCATCAGGTTGGTGCGGCCGTTGACCAGCGTCTGCGACCCGCGGGTGACGCTCTGCAGGTCGTTCTGGATCGGCGCCTTGGTGTCGGCGTCGAGCCGGTTGGCCTCGGCGAGGAACTCGCGCAGCGTGGCCTCGGTCTGCGTGCCCCGCTGGATGAACCGGCGCAGCTGCGGGTGGTTCTTGTCCTTACCCGGGTTGGCGGCGTACTCGGCGGCGGCCTGTCGCTCGAGCTGGAGGTCGTTCACCAGCTTCGAGGATTCGCTGCCGAGCCGGGCCAGCTGTTGTATCTGCTGGGCAGACTGGGCCTCGTCCGTCACGATGTACGTGAGCACGCCGGCGAAGAGGAACATCGCCATCAGCGGGACGAGCGTGATCAGAACAACTTTGACCCGGATCGGGGCGTTACCGAGGAAGCGTTGACTCCGGGTGAGTGGCCGTCCGACCTGCTCATGCCCGGAGTTGTTCCGGTCCTCGGAGGGCATTCCGGCGTTCGGGACCCGCCTGGCCGGCCCCTCTGAGGTTGCGGCCGGACGTAAGCCCTTGAGGGACGTGGGCACGACTCCTCCGTCTGTGTCGCTGCTTGGCGAAACGCGCCCCCGCGGCCGGTGAGTAGATCTCACCCACCGGCGGTGTTCGCTGTGGCATTGCACCACGATCCAGACCCTCTGGAAAGCGCGACCGTGCACAGTGGGGCCAGTTGTCCCGCAATGACCTGATACCGGGCGAGAATCTCGTCTACCCGGTGTTGCTGGATCCTCCGAACGAGGGAGGTGCAACTCGTGTGGTTACGGGATTAGCACGAAACCGTGCCATTACGGATTGTCTCGACAGAAGGCTACGTGAGCGCGGCGGGACGTGACGAGTCTCCCACGAGTGGTCAATCGGATACCACCCGGGGGCTGTGCGGCGAGGCAAATCGGCTGGACTCGCCGGTACCCTGGTGCGCGGAACTCTGCCCGGTACCGTCTACCGGGCCGTACGGAAGGAGCGACGTGGGACTCGTCGTACAGAAGTACGGCGGCTCCTCGGTCGCCGACGCTGAGCGGATCAAGCGGGTCGCGGAGCGAATCGTCGCCACCCGGAAAGCCGGCAGCGACGTGGTCGTCGTGGTCTCCGCGATGGGCGACACCACCGACGAGTTGCTCGACCTGGCCGGTCAGGTTGCACCGGTCCCCCCGGGTCGCGAGCTCGACATGCTGCTGACCGCGGGCGAGCGCATCTCGATGGCGCTGCTCGCGATGGCGATCCACTCACTCGGGTACGAGGCCCGCTCGTTCACCGGCTCGCAGGCCGGTGTGCTCACCACCGCCCGGCACGGCGCCGCGCGCATCATCGACGTCACGCCCGGCCGCATCCAGGGCGCGGTCGACGAGGGTGCGATCGCCATCGTCGCCGGCTTCCAGGGCGTCTCCCAGGACACCAAAGACATCACGACGCTCGGCCGCGGCGGTTCGGACACCACCGCGGTGGCGCTCGCCGCCGCGCTCAAGGCCGACGTGTGCGAGATCTACACGGACGTGGACGGCGTCTACACCGCGGACCCGCGGATCGTGAAGAACGCCAAGAAGCTCGAGACGGTCGTGTACGAGGAGATGCTGGAGCTCGCCGCCTGCGGCGCGAAGATCCTGCACCTCCGGTCGGTGGAGTACGCCAGGCGCTACGACATTCCGATTCACGTCCGCTCGTCGTATTCGAACAAGCCCGGCACGATCGTGGCCGGGTCGATGGAGGACCCTTCCGTGGAGCAGGCGATCATCTCCGGCGTCGCGCACGACCGGAGCGAAGCGAAGATCACCGTCGTCGGCGTGCCCGACAAGCCCGGTGTGGCCGCGTCGATCCTGCGCACGGTCGCCGACGCCGAGATCAACATCGACATGGTGGTGCAGAACATCTCGGCCGCCGCGACCGCGCGCACCGACATCTCGTTCACGCTGCCCAAGTCCGACGGCCCGACCGCGATGGCCGCGCTGCAGAAGGCCCAGCCCGCGATCGGCTTCGACCGGCTCATCTTCGACGAGCACATCGGCAAGGTCTCGGTCGTCGGTGCCGGCATGCGGTCGCACCCGGGCGTCATCGCCGGCTTCTGTGAGGCGTTGGCCAAGGTCGGCGTCAACATCGAGATCATTTCGACGTCGGAGATCCGGATCTCCGCCGTCTGCCGGGACACCGATCTGGACGCCGCGGTCCGCGCCGTGCACGAGGCGTTCGACCTCGGCACCGACGAAGAGGCCACGGTTTACGCCGGGAGTGGACGATGAGCAAGCCGACTCTGGCGGTTGTCGGGGCGACCGGCGCGGTCGGCACCGTGATGCTGTCGATCCTGTCCGAGCGCGCCGACGTGTGGGGCGAGATCCGGCTCGTCGCGTCCAAGCGCTCGGCCGGCAAGCGGCTCGTCGTCCGCGGTGAGGAAGTAGAGGTCCAGCTGCTCGAGCCGTCGGTCTTCGACGGCGTCGACGTGGCGATGTTCGACGTGCCGGACGAGGTGTCGGCGCAGTGGGCGCCGATCGCGGTCTCGCGTGGAGCGGTGGCGGTCGACAACTCGGGTGCGTTCCGGATGGACCCGGACGTGCCGCTGGTCGTGCCGGAAGTGAACGGGGACGTGGCGCGGGCCCGGCCGAAGGGCATCATCGCGAACCCCAACTGCACCACGCTGACGATGATGGACGCGCTGGGCGCGCTGCACCGCAAGTGGCAGCTGACCGAGCTGGTCGTCGCGTCGTACCAGGCCGCTTCGGGCGCCGGGCAGCCCGGTGTGGACCGTCTCTACGACGAGCTCGGCGTCGTCGGTGGGCGTCGTGATCTCGGCGTCCGGGCCGGTGACGTGCGGGCCGCGCTGGCCGAGAAGCTCGGCGACCAGCCGTCGCCGTTCCCGGCGCCGCTGGCGCTCAACGTCGTGCCGTGGGCCGGGTCGCTCAAGGACGGTGGCTGGAGCAGCGAGGAGCTGAAGGTCCGGAACGAGTCGCGCAAGATCCTGGGCATCCCTTCGCTACGAGTTTCGGCCACCTGCGTGCGGGTGCCGGTCGTCACCACGCACTCGCTGGCCGTGCACGCGACGTTCGCGTCGCCGGTGACGGTCGACGAGGCGCACGAGGCGCTGGCCGCGGCGCCGAATGTGGTCGTCGTCGACGACCCGGCGAACGGTGAGTTCCCGACGCCGGCCGACACGGTCGGGGCCGACCCGACGTTCATCGGCCGGATCCGCCAGGCGCTCGACTTCCCGAACACGCTGGACCTGTTCATCACCGGAGACAACCTGCGCAAGGGCGCGGCGCTGAACACGGCCCAGATCGCCGAGCTGGTGGCCGCCGAGCTCACCTGAGCCCGCCTGGTGAGCGCCGGGTTCGGGAGCCGGCGCTCACCAGCGCAACGTGGACGATTGTCAGTATCGACGGCGGTGACCTCGTCGGTCGTGCCCGCGTTCGGGATGCCGGCCTTCGCGCAGGCCAGTCGGTCGAGGTGCAAGCTGAGGTCGTGGTGGGGCCGGGCTTGGGCCGGGCATGGGCAGGGTCGGCGCCGGGAGGGCCGGCGTGGGCGCCGGGGCGCTGGCCGGGATCGGCGTCGGTGGTGGGCACAGGAACGGATGAGGCAGGGCAGTTCGTCCGGCGCCTGCGCCTTCACGGGCGTCCCCCGGCGGGCGCGTTCTAGGTCGGGGGACCAGGCGAAGATCGTTCCGCCGCCGACGATTCCGAGCACCATTTCGATCAGGAACTCGCCGAAGTTCGATACCAGCGCGAGCAGCCCCACGTCGGCCCGGTGATCGTCCGGAGCAGCGGCTGAGCCATCGTCGCCGCGCCGAGGACGACGAGCACCGACGACAGCACGATCGTGCCGAGCGGTCGGGCGTGTAAATCCACCGCGAACTCACGTCGATCTCGAGGCCGGTCAGCTTGAACGTCCCGGCCGCGACGGCCCAGGCCTGCAGCTTCGTTCGTCGATCGTCGCCAAGTCCAGCTGCAGCGCGCCGATACCGGCCGGGGTGTCACCGCCGCCGGCGTTCGGGCGGATCGCCATGTCGCCGACCGGGTGCTTCGCGCCGTCGAGGCCTTCGTCCACATCGCCGTAGAGGACCATCTCGTCGCGGTCAGTTTCGTCCGCGGAGTTCCTGTAGTTCTGACCGGAGACGACGAACGGGCCGCGAGGGCGCCCTCGCCGGTCAGGCCGACGATGGCGATCGCGCACGGCGGCGGGGACGACGAGCGCGGCGAAGCGTTTCCATCGGGCGCCGCTGGCCGGCTCGGGCATCGTTGCCTCTTGGCTGGTGCCATCGGGTAACGGCAAGGTGCGCGGTAGTTTGCGCACGAGTAGGGCGAATACTTGAGGGGATCGCGGATAGTTCTTCGCGGTGACCGAGACCGCTTTGATCGTAATTGACATGATTACGCCATATGACTATCCGGATGCCGACCGGTTGCTGTCGTCGGCGGAACAGGTCGCTCCGGTGGTGGCCGACCTGGTCGAGCGGGCGTCGGTACCGGTCATCTACGTGAACGACAACTTCGGGTCGTGGACGTCGAATCGGGACTCGATCTATCAGGCGGCCATCGACGGCAAGGCGCCGCACCTGGTCGAGCCGTTGAAGCCGGCCGAGGACACGATGTTCGTGGTCAAGGCCCGGCATTCGATCTTCTTCCAGACCCCGCTGGAGTATCTGCTCGGGCAGTTGGGTGTGACCCGGCTGGTGCTGACCGGGCAGGTGACCGAGCAGTGCGTGCTGTACTCGGCGCTGGACGCACATATCCGGCATCGCGAGGTGGTCGTGCCGCGGGACGCGGTGGCGTGTATTCATTCCGAGCTGGCGGAGGCGTCGCTCGAGATGATGGCGCTGAATATGGACGCGCGGATCGTTAATTCGGTGGATTTGCGGGGCGACGGGTTCTAGCGTCAACGTCGTGATCAGCTGACAACGCCTGCTGGCGGGGCTCCCCTCGAGGTCGAGCCCAGACGTCCCTGTCACTGCGTTCAGCTGGAGGTCCTCATGCGCCCATCTGTGTCGTCAACCACCGTCGACGTCGAACCGAACGCGGGGCTGAGCCGCGCGGAGCGGCGGGCCGCCGCTCGCGGACGGCGGGTTTCCGAATCGCCGCGGCCGGAGCCGCTGCCGAGCCGCGGGCGGAACGTCGTCCACGACCGGAGCCGGTACGCCGTGCGTCGCCGCGGCTGAGAACTGAGTGGAGCACCGGCCGTCCTGCCCCCTCCGGCAGGACGGCCGGTGCCGCTTCAGACCGTTCGACTCAGAACGGCGACCAGCAAGCCGAGCACCACGGCGGCGCCGAGCGCGAAGCGGAACGCGCTGACGGCGAACGCCCACGCCGCCCGAGCGGCGACCACGAACATGGCGCTGCCGGCGACGAACATCAGGACGACCGCGCCCAGGCTGCCGGCAACGAGCCATTCGGTCACCCCGGCCCCGGTCTGCGGTGCGGCCACATCGGCGGCGCGCGCCGGATCGGACCAACTCGTCACGACGACGAGGACGATCGCGGTGGCGAACAGGACCGCGAAGACCCGCGAGCGCTTCCGCGGACCGGCCACCGCCACGATCAAGACGGCGAAGACGAGCAGCAACCAGCCGGCGACTTCATGGGCGACGGTGATCGCCGCGGCGGCCCCGACCTCGGCAACATGTTGGATCACCGGCCGGGCACCTGCGGAAATGATTAGCTTGTGCATGGTTGGGTCACCCCCCAAACGGCACTGCGGTGCTGGCGGGGGAGAACCCCGCCCGTAGGGATGCGGACACCCCTGGCACTTCGCGCCAACGGACAGCCGGGGGTGGCCGTTACTCGTGCGCCGTGCCGCGCCGTTGCGGCTTCCGACCAACTGCTGCAGAAGAGAAGTGGGGTCGAGTCGTCTCGGCCTCCCGAGGGCCGCCGGAACAAGATTTACGGCGTTGCCGCCGCCCAGATGGGGCCGGCGTAGGAACTTCCGTCACGAAGAGCCACAAGCTCGTCGACTGACGATCTCGAGTGGCAATTGCTAGACCCGCGCTCGGCGGATCTGGCGTCAGGTGGCCGGCTGAAGTCATTATGTGCGCCCATGTGGGGCGTGGCTGACGAGACGGTAGCGGCGACGCCGCCACCGGGCACTACTCCTGAGTATCATTAGATCATTCAGTGAAGTAACTGACAATGCCCTTTCTGTTGTACCCGTCATGCTTAAGCGACAACCGCTTGCTTTGTGTAATTTATGGGCCTTATGTGGCCGATGATGTCTGTGTGACTGACCAGCTAGGCTGCCGTAAAGAGTGGTTGCCACGGGGTCTATCGTTTACTGAGTATCGTTCCCGAGGTCACGGAGCCCGTTCACTTCTTCAGTGAAGGAACCTGAAGTCATGTCGACCGCCTACGACCCAGGGCCGCCGGGGCAGCGCCTCGCCCAGCGGCTCCGGCAATTGCGCCGGTCGGGGCTGAGCAGGTCGATCACCCAGGAGAGGCTCGGTCAGCTACTCGGCGGCGAGGAGCCGCTGAGCGCGCCGCTGATCTCGTCCTGGGAGCGCGCGGTCAACCCGGTCGTCCCGCCGCCCGGGCGCATCCGGGCCTACGCCCGGTTGTTCGCCTCCGAGCGATCGCTGGTGCATGGCCTGCAGAACGAAGACGAACTCACTCCGGACGAGCGCGAGCGCCTCGTCGATCTGGAGCGGGAGTTGCTCCGCCTGCGGCAGGAGGCGGCCTCGACGGGCGATGCCGGGTCGGCCGCGCGGAGCGGGCTCATCTACGAGGAACCAGTCGCGAGAAAGCTGGGGTCGGGCACCTGGCGGTTCGACGACGAGCGGCCGGTCGTTCTCATCTCGAGCGAGCTACCGGTTGCCGATCGGCCCGACTATGCCGACGAGTCCAGCGCGGACTACGTCGAGCTGTACCGCTACGCCGACCTCGACGCGATGTTCGAGCTGCACGGCCACCTCCGCGCCACCAACCCGGAGAACACCCGCATCCGGGTGCGTTCACCGAACCGGCTCACTTCGGACGACTTCGCGAGCCATCTGGTGCTGCTGGGCGGTGTCGACCTGAACCCGGTCACCCGGGACCTGCTGCGCCGGCTCGACCTTCCGATCCGGCAGGTGTCGGCCGACGTCCGCGCGGAGGGCGCCTACTTCGAGGTGCTCGACGACGGTGAACAGCGACGGTTCGCGCCGATCGTTTCGCTCGACGGCGAGTCCGAGGAACTCCGCGAAGACGTCGCGATGTTCTACCGGGGGCCGAGTCCACTCAACCGTCGCCGCACCGTGACGATCTGCAATGCGATGTACGGGCGCGGCACGCTGGGCGCCGTACGCGCGCTGACCGATGCCTGGTTCCGGGACCGCAACGAGCAGTACCTGACCGAGGCGTTCGGGAATGCCGACGAGTTCTTGCTGCTCGTGCGCGTGCCGGTGTTCGCCGGCAACACGGTTACACCAGACTGGACGCTGCCGGACACCCGACTGTTCGAGTGGTCCCGTAGCGCCGACCCCGAGGAATCTGATCTGTGACCATGTCATTGGCCGACCGCCGGACCTCGAACAACCATCACGGCTCGCACCGCGACCTACTGCGGCCGGTCCCGGTGTCGGCGCGGGCACACGCGCGGGTCGACATGATCGCGGTACCGACGAGCCGTCCGGTCTCGTACCTGGCCCAGGCGGTTCACCTTGCCGAGCAGCTCGATTGCGTGCTGCTCGTCCTGGCCAGCGGGAAGTCGTCGGTGGCCGAGATCGAGCGCCGCTACGGCGACCGACTCGACGGTCGGCTGATCGCCGTCGAGGTCCCGCCGGGCTTCGCCCGCTACACCGAGATGTTCCGGTTCGAGACCGACGAGATCGCGGCAGGCGCCTGTACCCGTCCGAGCGACATCAGCGTCAAGCGCAACGTCGCGCTGATGATCGCTCGCGCTCTCGGCGTCCACCGGCTGTTCTTTCTCGACGACGACATCGTCGTTCCGGACCACGTCGACGTTTACCGGGCCGCGAGCGCGGTCGGGAAGCAGCACTGGGCGGTCGGGTTCTCCATCGAGGGGTATCCCGACAACTCGGTGGTCTGTCACGCCCACCGGGAGAGCGGGGGGCTCCAGGACGCGTTCGTCGGCGCCGGTGCGTTGATGGCCAGCCCTCAGCGCGCGGACGGATTCTTTCCCAACATCTACAACGAAGACTGGTTCTACCTGCTGAAATGTGCCGCGGATCGAGCGGTGGCCACGACGGGGAAAGCGATCCAGCGCCCGTACGACCCGTTCGGAACACCCAGCCGCGCTCGCCGTGAGGAGTTCGGCGATCTGCTCGCCGAGAGCCTGTTCTGGCTGCTCGATCTGGGTGGCTCGGTCACCGACGCCGGCCCGGAGTTCTGGCGGCAAGCAATTGAGAGGCGTCGGCTTTTCATCGAGGAGGTGCGAGCGGCCGTCGAACAGATGGCTGCGCCCTCGTCGCAATGGCGCATCGAGGCGTCCCTCGACGCGGCCGTGGACGCGCACCGCGAGTTCACTCCGCGCGTCTGCAGTTGGTACCTCGAGGCGTGGATGCGTGACCGCCTGCGGTGGGCCGATCGGATCGAGAGCTGGCGCCCCGGACGCACGCTGGGGGCCGTCGTCCGCAGCCTCGGGCTGGAATTGGGCGGGTCGGCGGAGTCGACGCTGACCTTCAAGGCGCACCGGCCCGTCCGCACCGGCCTGATGCCGGCGCCGCTGGCCGATCTCTCCGGGCAGCCGCTGTTCGGGTTGGCCAGCCCCGGGACGATGCCGGCCAGCGTCGACAGTGCGATCGCGGTCGGTCGCGTCAGCCGGTTCCGCGACGCAGGGTGAGCGCATCGTAAGTGCGTCGATTCGCCGACGGGGGAGTGCCCAGGTCAGGTCGGTGGTGTGGAAAGTGACACAGGGGAATCAGAGGGAAACGCTGCTGAACCATTCGCGGTGGTGAACCGTGTTGCTCGTATCGCCCCCGATGCTGTGATACCGAACTAAACGGACTCACGGCGTTGGTCGCACGTCGACACCGAGGAGCATGGATGCCTACTCCGCGCCACCGCCGCGCACCGAGCGCGCGCCGACGGACCGTCACCCTCTCGTCCGTCTTAGCCGGAGCCGTCGCCGCCGCGCTGACCGCGTTCCTGGTGACCGCACCGAACGCGGGCGCGTCCGATCGAGCGCAGCCGCAGGCGGAGACCGCGGCCGACACCGGACCGTCGGCGTACGCGCCGGCGATCAGGCAGAAGGCGATCCAGGCGATCGCCGAGGATCTCGGCATCAGCCGGACGCAGGCCGAGGCGCGCCTCGCGCAGCTCGACAGCCGCACCCGCACCGCCGCCGTCGTGCAGAGCACGCTCGGCGCCCGCACCGCGGGCACCTGGATCAGCAAGAGCGACGGCGCGCTGATGGTGGGCGTCACCGACCAGCAGACGGCCGACGCGGTCGCGGCTGCCGGGGGGACGCCGAAGATGGTCCGGCGGAGCATGGGCGACCTGCGGAAGGTCCAGTCGCAGCTCGACGCGACCAGCTCGATCCCGGGCACCAGCTGGGCGATCGACCCGGCCAGCAACAGCGTGACCGTGCAGGTCTCGGACAGCGCGGCCGCCGACCCGCGGGCCGACGCCTGGCTGCGGAAGCTCGACGGTTACGGCGACTCGGTCCGGGTCCAGCGCACCGGCGCGGAGTACACCACGCAGGCGTTCTTCGGCGGGCAGGCGATCCTGAACGCGCAGGGCAGCGGCCGGTGTTCGTCGGCGTTCAACGCGACCGACGGTCAGAGCGCGTTCGTGATCACGGCCGGGCACTGCACCGATGCGGTCCAGTCCTGGACCGACGGCCAAGGTGAGTTCATCGGTCAGTCCGACGTCGTCGAGTTCCCCGGCAACGACTTCGGCACGATCGCCGTCGACGACCCGGCTTCGCTCGACCCGCAGCCCGCGGTCGTCAACCAGAACCAGGCCCAGCCGATCACCGGCGACGAGCTGGTTCCGGTCGGCTCCACGGTCTGCAAGACCGGCTCGACGACCGGTACGACGTGCGGCGCGGTGCAGGCCTACGACACGACGGTCGTGTACCCCGAGGGCCAGGTCCGCGGCCTGACCCAGACCGACGTCTGCACGCAGCCGGGCGACAGCGGCGGCTCGCTGTTCGCCGGCGACCAGGCGCAGGGGTTGGTGTCGGGCGGCACGAACGGCGCGTGCGAGACGCCCGGCTTCACGTCGTTCTTCCAGCCCATCGACGAGGTCCTCGAAGCCACGGGCCTCCAGCTCCTGACCCAGTAGGTCACTCCGAACGACGGGCGGTCCGCACGGAAGCGGGCCGCCCGTCGTCCTCCCGGTCGACGAAACGGCGGGCGCCGGCCAGTAGTCCGAACGCCATCTGCGGCACGGCCAGAACCAGTAGCAGCCCGATCGGCGCCGACCACGAGTGCGTCACGTCGTGCACGGCGCCCACCAGCAGTGGCCCCGCCGCGGCCAGCAGGTATCCCACCGTCTGGGCCTGCGCCGACAACCGCGCGGTCGTCGCCGTCGTGCGCGTCCGCAGCGCGAACAGCAGCAGCGCCACGCCGAACGAGCCGCCCTGCCCGATTCCGACGATCACCACCCACAGGTACGGCGCGCCGGTCGGCGCCACCAGGATCCCGGCCAGCCCGAGTCCCGTCACCACCGTGCAGGCCAGCGTGTACCACCGCTGGTCGGCCGATCTGGCGGCGAACGTCGGCAGGACCAGCGACACCGGAATCTGCACGAACGCCGAGATCGACAGCAACAGACCCGCGGTCGCCGGGTCGTAACCGGCGTCCCGGTAGATCGACGGTAGCCACGACAGGATGCTGTAGAACGACAGCGACTGGAGCCCGAAGTACAGCGTGATCTGCCAGGCCAGGGGCTCGCGTAGGAGGGACGCGCCCGCCCGTGGCGGTGGTGCGTCCGGCCAGCGACGCCGGCCAGGCACCCAGACCAACGCCGTCCAGACTACGAACGCCACCAGGGCCGGCAGCGCCCAGAAGCCCAGGCCTCCTCGCCAGCCCGCGTCGGTCGCGTTCGAGAGCGGCACGGTCACCCCCGCGGCCACGGCCGCGAAACCCGACAGCGCCATCGTGTAGACGCCGGTCATCTGGCCCGCGTGGTCCGGGAAGTCCCGCTTGATCAGCGCCGGGATCAGCACGTTCGAGACCGCGATCGCGCCCGCGGCGAGGAGCGTCCCGCCGAACAGCGCGGTCCGTCCGTCGGTGACCCGCAGCGCGAGCGTGACCGCGATGACCGCCATCGCTATCGCGATGACGCGCTCGCTGCCCCAGCGCCGGGAGAGCGCCGGCGCGGCCGCGGCCATCACGCCCAGGAACACGACCGGCAGCGCGGTCAGGACCGACGCTCCGGCCCCGGACAGGCCGAGGTCCGTGCGGATGTCCGACAGCACCGGTCCGACGCTGGCCAGCGCCGGCCGGAGGTTCGCCGCCACCAGAGCGATGGCAGCGCCCAGCACGAGCGTCCGCCGGCGGTCCGTGTTCATCATTCCGACGTTAGGGGACGCCCAGCAGGCGCAGCCCGGCGGCGGTCACTGCGGCCGCGATCACGACGACGACGAACGGGGCCTTGCGCCAGGCCAGGACCCCGCCGACGAGCACTCCGGCCGGGCGGGCGACACCGGCGGACCCGTCGCCCTCGAGCGTCGCCGAGGTCGCGACCAAGGCCACCAGCAGGACGACCGCGAGCTGGGTCATCAGCGCCTCGACGCGCGGGGAGAGCGTGACGCGGTCGCGGAGGAGCGGGCCGGCGATCCGGTAGGCGTAGGTGCCGATCCCGAGCACGAAGACGGCGAGGATGGTCATCGGCTCCCTCCCGCTGCGGTGTTCAGTTCCGGCTTCTGCGCCGGGCGGCTCTTCCGGACGAGCGCGACGACCGCTACGCCCACCAGCGCGAGCAGCACCGGGGCGCCGGCCGGGAGCAGCGGGGTCGTCGCGAGGGCCACGACGACGCCGATCAGCGCCGCCCAGCGGGTGGCGGTGTCGTTCAGCGACGGCAGCACCAGCGCCAGCAGCACGGCCGGGAACGCGGCGTCGAGGCCGAGCGCGTCGGTGTCCCGGATGACCGTGCCGGCCAGCCCGCCCAGCACCACCGAGACGTTCCAGGCCACGAACAGCGTGACGCCGCTGGCCCAGAAGGCGGCGCGGCGACGGGTCGGGTCGGTCTGGGCCAGCGTGAACGCGGTCGCCTCGTCGGTGAGGAGATGCGAGCCGGCCAGGCGACGCAGCCGATCGCGCGTCGTGTGGGCTTCCGGTGGGTCGCCGCCTTGGACCGTCCTGCGGTGGTTCGCCGGGCGTCGTAGGTCGAAAACATCGGCCACCGCGAAGCCGAAGGGGAGGTGGCGGGCGTTGACCAGCAGACCGGCCGCGACCGCGGCGAACGGGTTGCCGCCGGCGGCGAGCAAGCCGATGAAGAGGAACTGCGCGGCGCCGGCGAAGACGACGACGGAGAGCAGCATCGGGAGCCAGAGCGGAAAGCCGGCGCTGACCGCGATCGCGCCGAAGGACGCGCCGACGAGGGCATCGGCGAGGCAGACGAGCGCGATGCTGCGGGTCAGTTCGGGGCCGAGTGTTCGGTAGATCGAACGCATAGCAAGATACGATGAACGCGTTGGTGTCGTTCGTCAAGGCGAACGGTCGGACCGGTGGAGCGAACGTTGACCGATAATCCTCGGCGGGGTGGCGCCCCGCTGGACGTGATCGCGGCCTCGCTGCGGCGCGAGCGGGCGCGGGCGCGGCTGTCGCTGAGCGAGGTCGCGAAGCAGGCGGGCATCGCGAAGTCGACGCTCTCGCAGCTCGAGTCGGGCACCGGAAATCCCAGCGTGGAGACGTTGTGGGCGCTCAGCGTGACGCTCGACGTGCCGTTCTCGCGCCTGGTCGAGCCGGCGCTGCCGAAGGTGCAGGTGATCCGGTCGGACGAGGGCCCGACGTTCGCCTCCGAGCACGCCGAGTACGTCGCGACGCTGCTCGCGTCCTGCCCGCCGAACGCCCGGCGCGACGTGTACCGGATCTCGGCCGAGCCGGGGCGCGCCCGCGAGTCGGACCCGCACCTGCCCGGCACGGTGGAACACGTGATCCTCTGCACCGGGCGGGCGCTGATCGGGTTGACCGACGAGCCGGTCGAGCTCGGCCCGGGTGACTACGTGAAGTACCCGGGCGACCTCCCGCACGTGTTCGAGGCGCTGGAGGCGGAGACGCGCGCGGTCCTGCTGTCCGAGAACGTATGACGTTTCTGCTGCTCGTGGTCGCGGGCTTCGCGGCCGGCCTGACCGGCACGATCGCCGGTCTGGCGTCGCTGGTGAGCTACCCGGCGCTGCTGGCGATCGGGCTGCCGCCGGTGTCGGCCAACGTGACGAACACGGTCGCGTTGCTGTTCAACAGCTTCGGGGCGGTGCTCGGATCGCGGCCGGAGCTGACGGGGCACTGGCGTCGGGCGCTGCAGCTGGCGTCGGTCAGCGTGCTCGGCGGGGCGGTCGGCGGCGCGCTGCTGCTGTGGACGCCGTCGGACGCGTTCGAGAAGATCGTGCCGATCCTGATCGGTGGCGCGTCGATCGCGATTCTGGCCCGGCGGCCGGCCGAGGCGCGTTCGTTGGAGCAGCGCCCGGGATGGCCGACGTTGCTGGCGATCTTCCTGATCGGAATCTACGGCGGCTATTTCGGCGCCGCGGCCGGGGTGCTGATGCTCGCGGTCCTGCTCGCGATCGGTACTGGAACGCTGGCTCGCGCCGGCGCCTACCGCAATCTGGTGCTCGGCGCGGCGAACGGGATCGCCGCCGTCGGCTTCGCGTTGTTCGGTCCGGTGGTGTGGTCCGCTGCGCTTCCGCTCGCGTTGGGTTTCTTCGTCGGCGGCCGGCTCGGGCCCGTCGTGGTTCGCCATTCCCCGGCGGACGCTCTGCGAGTGGTCATCGCGCTGGCCGGCGTCGGTCTGGCGGTCTATTTGGCGGTGGACGCCTATTGAGCGACGCGTCGTCGGCTGCCGAGTTTCCACGCGCCGAGAATGATTATCGCGTGACCGGTGATCAGCAGTGGAACCGTCGATTCGTTGGTGCTTTCCAGCACTGAATAGAGATACGTTCCGACGACGATCGACGGCGCGGCCGAGGCCAGGAGGGCCGCGTAGCGCAGGGGGCCCTGGCCGTACTGGGCGACCGCGGCGAGGGCGATCCAGACGCCGATCAGCGAGGTGTAGAGGTTGTCGGTGAGGGCCGAGAGCGCCAGGCTCTGGCCTACGACCAGCCAGAACACGGTGAGCGGGAAGTGCCGCCGGACCGCCAGGAACGTGAAACCGAGCGCGCCCAGGGCCAGCGCGGCCAGGCTCGTGCGGTCGAATTCGCCGGCCTTCTGCAGGATGTACGGGTCGACCATCGTCAGGACGTCGACGAGGAACCCGGCCGGGAGAACGATGAGATCTTTTCCGGTTTGCCGGGCGGCGGCTTTTTCCAGGGTGCTCATGGAGCCTTCTGGATGAATTGAGCGCGTTTCTCGACCAGCGTGCGGTCGGTCTTGAAGAAGGGACGGCAAATGAGACCGGGGCAGAACTGGGCCTGGGTGGAAATCGTGCGGTGAGGAACTTCGGCGGCGGCCGGGGTAGCGAAAGTGAGGCCGGCCGCGACCGGGACCAGCAGCGCGATCGAGAATTTGGCGAACATGGGTGCCTCCTAGCGATTGGACCTGATTCGGCGGAGCCGGTCGCCGACGAACGCGATTGCTCCGCCCAGTGCGGCGAGGTTCTGGATGTTGTCGAAGATCGCGCCGGCGCTGCCGGTCCTGGCGTAGAGGTAGACGCCGGCGCCTACGGGCGGGAGCGCCGAGGACAGGAAGAGGCGCAGATCGGAGCCGAGGACCCAGTCCAGCGGGGCCCAGAACGTGGCGGCGAGCCGGTGGGTTCTGATTCGCAGGGCCGCGGAGACCAGATCGGCCGCGTAGCGGAAGCGGCGCCACGGCGTCGGGACGTCCTCGAGGTCGCGGCGGACGCCCTCGGGGGTGAGGGTGTCGTTCGGGCCGGCGAGCAGCCCGATCAGCGCGCCGAGGTCCGCCCGCCCTTGGCGCAGGATCAGGCCGGCCAGCCCCCAACTCGCACCGAGGCTGAGCCCGACGCCGATCACGACCTCGTGGCCGAGGACGGCCGGCGCCCGGGAGAGCGTCGCGCAAGCCGCGTTGACGAGTCCGGCGGCCGCGCCGACCAGGCTGCCGGTTCGGAGCCAGGCGATCGGCCGGGCCGGGGCGGCGCTGTCGAGGTAGACGACGACGGCGGCGCAGGCGCCGAGCAGGGTTCCGGCGAGTGGGTTCGAGTTCAGCGCGGCGGCGAGGCTGACGACCACGCCGGTGAGGAGGGTGGCCGCGATCCGGCGCGGCAGCGTCGGGGGCGCTGGTCGGGCCGGGGCGGCGAGTTCGGTCACGCGATGCCGCCGGCGGCGGCTGGACGCCAGTGAAGTTTCGCTGCCGCTTTTGCTTGCAGGGCCGCGGTGGCGGCGGTGCGGCCCTCGGGGGTCAGCTGGTAGAGCCGACGGCGGGGGCGGGGAGCCGAGTACTCACCCTCCCAAGTGGAGCTGACCCAGTCGGCGACGGTGAGCCGGTCGAGCGCTGGGTAAACGGTGCCCGGCCCGAGTTTCGCCTGTTCACAGATGCGAAGGCCCCAGTGGGGGTCGTCGTCGTTAGCGTCGAGGAGGACGTGCAGGATGGCGACCATCGCTGCCGTCAATCGGGGAATTCTCGTCATGGAGGCACATTAGATCCTCCAGGGCGATATATCGGGCAAGCCACGCTTATCGGCGTAGGAGGCGGAGGAGCGGGTGCTGGCGGCGCTGCTTCCAGTACTTGGTGAGCCCGACGGCGAGCCAGGCGATGGATCCGAGCAGCAGCGCGTACCAGCAACCGGCCCAGATCATTTCTCCGATGGTCACGGAGTTGTCGGTACCCGGTTGGGCCGGGTCTTAGTGCTTCTCGCTCAGCGGACCTCGACGATCAGCTCCACCTCTACCGGCGCGTTCAACGGCAGAGCCGCCACCCCCACCGCACTCCGCGCGTGCTTCCCCGCCTCACCGAACACCGCGCCGAACAGCTCGCTGGCCCCGTTCACCACGCCCGGCTGCCCAGTGAACCCCGGCGCCGAGGCCACGAAACCCACCGCCTTCACGACGCGCACCACGGCGTCCAGATCGATGACGGACGCGACCGCGGCGAGGGCGTTGAGCCCGCAGAGGCGGGCCTGCTCGTAGCCGACCTCAGCCGTCACCTCGGCACCCAGCAGACCGGTGACGGTGAGCTTGCCGTCGACCAGCGGGAGTTGCCCGGACGTGTACACGTACGGGCCGGTGCGCACCGCCGGGACATAAGCCGCAACCGGGGGCGCCACGGCCGGGAGCGTCAGGCCGAGCTCGGCGAGGCGGTCAGCGATCTTGCTCACTGCCCCTCCTTCGGACGCTTCAAGTAGGCAACGAGCTGCTCGGCGTTCGGCCCGGGGATCACCGAGACGAGTTCCCAGCCGTCTTCGCCCCAGTTGTCGAGGATCTGCTTCGTGGCGTGCACCAGCAGCGGAACCGTCACGTACTCCCACTTCGTCATGGCCCGAACCCTACTGTGAGAGGCGGCTACTCCCCGACCGTGGTTACGCTCGTAGAGTGCCCGAGGAATCCACTTCGTTCCCCCAGGCGCGGCTGCACGTAGTCACCGGAAAGGGCGGAACCGGCAAGACGACGGTCGCCGCCGCGCTGGCCCTCGCGTTGGCCGCCGGCGGTCGCCGCACCCTGCTCGTCGAGGTGGAGGGCCGGCAGGGCATCGCCCCGCTGTTCGGCCTGGACCCGCTGCCCTACAGCGAGCGGCCGATCGCGGTCGCCCCCGAGGGTGGCGAGGTCCGCGCGCTCGCCGTGGACGCCGAGGAGGCGCTCCTCGACTACCTGGAGATGTTCTACAAGCTCGGCCGGGCCGGCCGGATGCTCAAGAAGCTCGGCGCGATCGACTTCGCCACGACGATCGCCCCCGGCATGCGTGACGTGCTGCTGACCGGGAAGGTCAAGGAGGCGGTGACCCGTGCGGACCGCGGCCGCCGCGTCTACGACGCGGTCGTGATGGACGCGCCGCCGACCGGCCGCGTCGCCCGCTTCCTCAACGTCAACCACGAGGTGGCCGGGCTCGCCAAGGTCGGGCCGATCAAGTCCCAGTCCGACGGGGTGATGGCCGTTCTCCGCTCGCCGATGACCGCCGTCCACCTGGTGACGCTCCTCGAGGAGATGCCGGTCCAGGAGACGGCGGACGCGGTGACCGAGCTGGCCGGTATCGGGCTGCCGATCGGCGCGGTGCTGGTGAACTCGGTCCGGAGCGCGTCGCTCGTCGACGCGAAGGTCACCCAGGCCGAGCTGAAGCGCGGGCTGACCGCGGCCGGGCTGCCGACCGACCGGGGGACTCTCAAGGGCCTCACCGACGAGGTCAGCGACCACGTCCGGCGGGCCGCGCTGGAGCAGCGCCTGCGCGCCGACCTGACCGAGCTGGGCCGGCCGGTGGTCGACCTGCCGTTCCTGGCCGGCGGGATCGACTCCGACGGTCTGTACGAGCTGGCCGACGTGCTGCGGAACGCGGGGGTGCGAGCGTCGTGACGCGACTGGACATCGAGGCGCTGCTGACCGATCCGGCCACCCGGATCATCGTCTGCTGCGGCTCCGGCGGAGTGGGCAAGACCACGACCGCGGCCGCGCTGGGGCTGCGCGCGGCCGAGGCCGGGCGCCGGACGGTCGTGCTGACGATCGACCCCGCCCGCCGGCTGGCCCAGTCGATGGGGCTCTCCGAGCTCGACAACACGCCCCGCCGGGTGAAGGGCGTCGAGGCCGGCTCCGGCGGCGAGCTGCACGCGATGATGCTCGACATGAAACGGACGTTCGACGAGGTCGTGCTCGCGCACACCGACCCCGAACGGGCCGAGGAGATCTTCGCCAACCCGTTCTACCAGGCCATGTCGTCCTCGTTCTCCGGGACGCAGGAGTACATGGCGATGGAGAAGCTGAGCCAGCTACGGGCGGCCGACGAGTGGGACCTGATCATCGTCGACACCCCGCCGAGCCGGTCGGCGCTGGACTTCCTGGACGCGCCGCAGAACCTGGCCAACTTCCTCGACGGCCGGCTGCTGCGGATGCTGCTGGCGCCGGCCAAGACGGGCGGGCGGGGCGTCATGAAGGTGATGTCGGCGTCGTTCTCGATCTTCGGCCGGGTCATCACGAAGATCCTGGGCGCGCAGCTGCTGAACGACGTCTCGACGTTCGTCGGAGCGCTGGACTCGATGTTCGGCGGGTTCCGGGAGCGGGCTCAGCGCACCTACGACCTGCTGAAGACGCCGGGCACGGCGTTCGTCGTGGTGGCGGCTCCGGAGCCGGACGCGGTGCGGGAGGCGTCGTACTTCGCCGCTCGGCTGATCGCGGAGGACATGCCGCTCGCCGGTCTGGTGCTCAACCGGGTGCACGCGACCGAGGCGCCGTCGTTGTCGGCGGCCGACGCGCTGGCCGGTGCGGAGGAGCTCGAGCGCACCGGCGCGTCGCCGGTGACGGTCGAGGTGCTCCGCATCCACGCCGATCTGTCGCGGCTGGTGGAGCGGGAGAAGCGGATCGCGGCGGGGTTCACCACCGCGCACCCGGACGTTCCCGTCGTCGAGGTGCCGGCCGAGGCCGAGGACGTCCACGACCTCGACGGCTTGCGCCGAGTGGGCGCCGCACTAACCCGTCGGCTGTAGGTCGTGCGCTTTGCGTGCGGTTTCGAGCAGCTTCCACCACGACGTGACGTCGGGGCGCCGGCGTAAGAGAGCACGGCGCTCGCGCTCGGTCATACCGCCCCAGACCCCGAACTCGACGCGGTTGTCGAGGGCGTCAGCGAGGCACTCGGTTCGAACCGGACAACCCATGCAGACCGTCTTGGCACGGTTCTGCGCCGCTCCCTGGACGAAGAGCGAGTCCGGATCGCTGGCACGACAGGCCGCACGTCCAGCCCAGTCAGCGATCATTCCCATCTCTGCCCCCTTCAGCGTCACGCCGTCCCGGCAAGGCTCGTCAGGCACGCAATCCGTGTGGGCGACGCCGTATCGGTCCGGCATGCCTGCCCCAGGACGGTAAGAAAGGGGCGGTAGCAGTTGGCAGCGGCCATTCGGGTGGTCTTTCAACAGAACTAATGGCCAGTGGCCATCCACCGTTCGTTCGAGGTTGCCCTGCTCAGGCCTGGTGCCCCCTGTCACACCAACCCGCGAGTAACCACGCAACCGGGGATTCTGGAGTTCTCTGCGTACTCTGTCAGCCGTGAAGTTGCCTCAGGACCGCACGATCGCCAATGTCGTCTCACTGGTGCTCTGCGGAATCCTCGCCGGTGTGGTGATCGCCGCCGCCGCTTTCCCAGCGGTCGGTGTGTCCGGATTAACCGCTAAGTCGGCCTCGGATTCCTTCAGTGACCTTCCGGCGAACCTCAAGATCCCGCCGGTGCCGCAGAACTCGGTGCTCTACGCGGCCGACGGGCGGAACGTCATCGCCCAGTTCTACGACGAGAACCGGCGGAACGTCGCTCTGGCCGACATCGCCCCGGTGATGCGTCAGGCGATCGTGGCGGCCGAGGACAACCGGTTCTACCAGCACCAGGGCGTCGACGGCCGTGGCGTGATCCGGGCGTTCGTCAAGAACCAGGCGAACGGCGAGGTGTCGCAGGGCGCCTCGACGCTGACCCAGCAGTACGTGCGGTCGATCCTGAAGTACGGCGCGACCAACTCCGAGGAGTACCGGCTGGCCACCGAGGACACGGCGGGCCGGAAGCTGCGCGAGATGCGGTACGCGATCGCGCTCGAGAAGCAGCTCTCCAAGGACCAGATCCTGCAGAACTACCTGAACATCACGTTCTTCGGGAACAGTGGCTACGGCATCTACTCGGCGTCCTACGCCTACTTCAGCAAGCCGCCGTCGCAGCTGACGCTGCCCGAGGCCGCGATGATCGCCGGCATGGCGCAGAACCCGACCCAGTACAACCCGGTCGGCGGCAAGTTCGGCCAGAAGCCGGCGCTCGACCGCCGGGAGTACGTGCTGAACCAGATGGTGAAGCTGAAGTACATCACCCAGGCCGAGGCCGACGCGGCCAAGAAGACCGACCTCGGGCTCAACCCGAAGCCGACCAAGCAGTCCTGTGAGAACGGCAACACGAACTTCGGCTTCTTCTGCGGCTGGTTCCTCGACTGGTGGAAGTCGAACCCGGCGTTCGGCAAGACCCGCACCGAGCGTGAGGACAACCTCAAGAAGGGCGGCTACAAGATCGTCAGCTCGCTCGATCTCCGGATGCAGGCGGCCGCCCAGAAGAACGTCGACAACGAGCTGAGCGCGAGCAACCCGTTCGCGACCGGCGTCGTCGTGGTCGAGCCCGGCACCGGCCGGGTGAAGGCGATGGCGATCAACCGGAAGTACGGCATCGGCAAGGGTCAGGGCCGGAAGAGCTACCCCTACACGGTCAACCCGCTGCTGTCCGGTTCGTCGGTGTCACCGGGCTTCCAGGCCGGATCGACGTTCAAGATGTTCACCGCGGTGGCGGCGCTGGAGAAGAACATCCCGCTGAGTCACACGATCTTCTCGCAGCCGCGATACACCTCGCAGTTCCCCGGCGACTGTTCGGACGGCAGCGGCAAGTGGTGCCCGAAGAACGCGGGCAAGAACATGACCGGCCTGCAGACGATGTCCAGCGCGTTCGGCGAGTCGGCCAACACGTACTTCGTCCCGCTGGAGGAGCAGGTCTCGGTCAAGTCGGCCATTTCGGCGGCCGAGGCGGCCGGCGTCGAGCTCCGCTCGACCGAGGACCTGAAGAACAAGAAGGACGCCCAGACCGACCCCAACGCCTGGGGCGCGTTCACGCTCGGCGTCGCCCAGGTCTCGCCGCTGGACATGGCGACGGCCTACGCGACGATCGCGGCCCGCGGCAAGTACTGCGCGCCGCTCCCGCTCAAGTCGATCACCGACCAGGACGGCAAGCAGCTCACCGACCTGGCCAACCCGAGCTGCAAGCAGACGATCCCGCAGCAGGTCGCGGACGCCGCCGCCGACATGGCGCGCTGCCCGGTCGGCGACCAGTCGATGGTCGGCATCTCCTGCACGCACCCGGGCGGGACCCGGACGGCGGCCAGCGTCGGCGGTCAGATCGACCGCCCGGTCGCGGGCAAGACCGGTACCACCGACGACAACGCGACGGCCTGGTTCGTGGCCTTCACGCCGAACCTCTCGGCCGCGTCGTTCATCGCCAACCCGGACAGCCCGACCCAGGAAGTTCCGAACACGAACATCCCGATCCACGTCGGCCGCAACACGCTCGACGCGGCCGTGTCGAAGCTGCCGGTGAAGCAGTTCACGGCGCCGACGAACAAGCTGGCCTACGGCGTCCGGGTGACGGTGCCGGACACGACCGGCGACTCGGTGGACGCGGCGACCAGCAAGCTCCGGGCGGCGGGCTTCGAGGTGCGGGTGTCGTCGACCCGGGAGAACTCCGACGAGGGTGAGGGTCGCGTCTCCCGGAGCGAACCGCCCGGCGGTAGCTCGAGCACCAAGGGCGGCGTCGTCATGCTGGTGCTGAGCAACGGCCAGGAGAAGGCTCCGGAGACCCCGAAGCCCGGCGAGAACGGCGACGGCGGCATCCGCGACCAGATCTGCGCGGCCAACCCCGACCTGCCGATGTGCAAGGACCAGCAGGGCGGCGGGCCCGGCAACAACGACAACTAGGCGCTCGTGACAGTGGCCCCCGGGATGCTCCCGGGGGCCACTTCTGCGTGCGGTCCGACGTCGGCCTGGGTGACGTCGGAAGGAATCAGGAGAGCTGTCGCTTGACCTCGGCCGCGACGCGGCCGCCGGGCGCGCGCCCGGCGACGGCGGCCTGCACCGCCTTCATGGCCTGACCCATCTGTTTGACGTCGGTGACGCCGGCGTCGGAGAGGGCGGACGCGACGACCGCGGTCAGTTCGTCGTCGGAGAGCTGCTTCGGCAGGTACCGGGAGAGGACCTCACCTTCGGCGCGCTCGCGGTCTGCACGATCGGCCCGTCCGCCCGACGCAAAGGCCTCAGCGGCCTCAGTTCGCTTCTTGGCTTCCCGGGTGAGCACCCGGAGCACTTCGTCGTCAGAGAGCTCACGAGCGGCCTTTCCGGCCACTTCCTCGTTGCGGATCGCGGTGAGGGCCATCCGCAGGGTCGCGGTGACGAGTTCGTCCCGGGACTTCATCGCGGTCGTGAGATCGGTCGTGAGGCGGGTCTTCAGGCCGCCTTCAGTAGTGCTCATGAGGTCCGACCGTACTCCCGGCGGGTGGGGTGGCCGGTGGATTTTCGGCGGGTACGCTGCTCAACCATGAAGCGCTTGCTCCTGGGTGCTGTTGGCGGGGCGGTCGGCGCGGGCGCGGCGACGCTGGCCTACTCGGCGCTGTACGAGCGGACACGCTGGACGCTCCGCCGTTTCGACGTCCCCGTGCTGGCCCAGGACGCCGAGCCGCTACGCATCCTGCACATCTCGGACCTGCACATGCTGCCCGGGCAGCACAGCAAGCAGGAGTGGGTCCGCAGCCTGGACGCGCTGGACCCGGACTTCGTCGCGCTGACCGGTGACAACCTCTCGTCGGCGGACGCGGTGCCGTCGGTGCTCGACGCGCTCGGCCCGCTGCTGCGGCGGCCCGGAGCGTTCGTGTTCGGGTCGAACGACTACTACGGGCCGGTCCCCAAGAACCCGTTCAAGTATTTCGACAAGCACCACAAGCGCGTCCACGGCCCGTCGCTGCCGTGGACCGATCTCCGCGACGCACTGGCCGAGTCCGGGTGGGCGGACCTGACGAACGCTCGGGCGACCGTCACGGCCGGAGGCCGGGTTCTGGACCTGGGTGGGGTGGACGACCCGCACCTTCGTTTGGACCGGTACGTCGCGGGGGCGTTGCCGCCGGCGGACCTGCACCTGGGCCTGGTGCACGCGCCGGAGCCGCGGGTGCTGAACTCTTTTGCCGCCGACGGGTACGACCTGGTGCTGGCCGGCCACACGCACGGCGGGCAGCTGCGGGTGCCGGGCTATGGCGCGCTGGTCACGAACTGTGGCATCGAACGTGATCTCGCTCGCGGTGCGCACCGCTGGAGCGGGGACACGTGGCTGCACGTTTCCGCAGGTATGGGGACGTCACCGTACGCGCCGATCAGGTTCGCCTGCCCGCCTGAGGTGAGCCTGCTCACGCTGGTGCCGAGGCCGGAGCACGGGGGGCGGGATACCCGTGCGCGGGAGTCGGCCGGCGTCGGCTAGTATTTGCTCCGTGCCGCCGGGGTGTGGCGCAGCTTGGTAGCGCGCTTCGTTCGGGACGAAGAGGCCGTGGGTTCGAATCCCGCCACCCCGACCACGTTATTGCAGGTAAAGGCCAGTTTCCCTTCGTGGGGAACCGGTCTTTTTCTGTTTTGACCGTGGACAATGCAGCCGTGACCGTTAGACGACGGCCTGCCAAGGGTCCACGATCTCCACGCCCGTTGGCGCAAAATCGGACACGTTGTGGGTCACGACCAACATCCCGTGCACGAGCGCAGTCGCCGCGATGAGCGAGTCCCTGACCGGATGCGGGTCAGGGACGTGCAACCTAGCGCTGCGCCGGGCGACCGCGGTGTCCACCGGGAGGACGCGCTCCGCGAACGCGGGCAGAACCTGTGATTCCAGCCAGCGGCGCAGCACCGATCCCTGGGCCGGGTCCCGCCGTTCGACGAGGAGGACCCCGATCTCCAGTTCCTGGACCGTGATCGCCGAGATGAACATGCTGCTCGCCGCAGCGCCGGCGGCCCAATCAACGACGTTCTTATCGGCCTTACCCGCCTTCGCCTTCCGAAGCTCGGAAACGACGTTCGTGTCGAGCAAGAACATCAGCTGAGGTCCGCCGGCCGAGCGACGTCACGCGACGGCGTGGTATCGAACTCGATATCCGCCTCGTCTACGGGGCTACCGAGCAGGTCGACGATGCTGTCTTGGCTGCCGGTCAGCCGCTGGTAGACACCGAAGGTCAGCAGGACGTACGCCGGTCGACCGCGGTCGGTGATGAAGACCGGGCCGTTGCGGGCGGCGTTCTTGGCGCGGCCAGTGTCTTGGTTGAACTCGCGACTCGAAAACGTCGTGATGGCCATAGCTCCCCCTCCACATCCGGTAGGAACGTTACTACCTTCAGGGTGTGCGGACCTGAGTATTCACAGATAAGTTGGGGTGATCCTCCCCTTCCCCGGCAGGAGAGCCGATGCCAGATCCCCAGCCCCCGTCGTTCGGGCTGGATGACTTCGGGTTGGACGACCGGCTCCGGCTCTTCGGCTACGTCACCGCCGACAATCGCCTCGCCTACCTGTGGGTGCTGCGCGCCTTCGACGCCGCCCGCTCCAGCTACCACGTGGTCCTGCACACGACCGAGGTCGCGTCGGCGCTGGCCGGGCTGGCCACGACGCACAGTGAATGCCCGGAGCCCGCAACACTCGAACTTCCGCGTCTGCTGGATGCATTGGTCGAGTGGGGCGTCCTCGACCGGGGCCAGGACGGCACCCGGGCGGCGACCCTGGCCGAGTACCGCAATCGCCACTCGATCTACCAGTTCACCGAGGCGGGTTATCGGGCTCACCGGGCCGTCGAGAGTGTGCTCGCGGCGAACGTTCAGGACAGCACCCTGTCGCGCCTGGTTTTTGCCGATCTGCTCGCGGATCTCAAGGCTCTGGCTGTCGCGAACGAGTCCGGTGACGCTGAAGAGGTCTACCGGAAGCTGAACCGATTGGACCGGGAGCTGGCGGACGTCGCCGAGCGAGCCGCGCGTTTTTACCACATGCTCGGCGACCTGAGCCGAACGCCCGACATCCGCCCGGAATGACTTCAACGCCGACCACGCGGCCACGACGGTCTTCGAGGACGGCGTCCACTTCGAACTTGGAATGGTCGCGGTAGTGGTAGAGGTCGACCATCGTGTCCGACCAGTTGCGTTGGCGTGCCAGCTCCGATAGCACGAAAGTCTCCAGCAGCGGGCCGAAGGGGGCGCCGGGACGTAGCAGCGCCCGGGAGTCGACGGACAGTTCCTGCGCGGCGATGCCGGAGTCGACGAAGATCAGCTTCGGTGCGGCGGTCGCGCGTGCCCAGGTTGCGGGACCAGCCGGGGATCCGTTTGACGAGGAAGATTTCCTCCAGGGCTTGCAGATATCGCCCGATCGTGAGCCGGGACAGGCCCACGTCGAATCCGAGGCGGCCGTCGGCGTGCACGATTGTTCCGGTCCGTGCGGCGAGCAGGCGGATCAGGCGCCTCAGCTCGTTCTTGCGTTGAATATCGGCGAGCCGGCTGACGTCCCGATCGATGAGCGACTGCACATAGGCATCGTGGAAGCGAGCCCGTCGGCGCGGGTCGGTGCGGCTCACGGCCTCGGGCAGCCCGCCCCGGACGATCCGGTGGGCGTACTCGGCGCGCGTCATGTCGGACTCGATACGCAAGTCAACGCCGAGCTCGAAAGCGGCGTCGATGAAGCGGTCCGGGGCTCCGTCGATCTCACCCTGACTGAACGGCCACAGCTCGATGGCCTCCATCCGGCCGTGCAGGGCGTCCGGCGCGGCCGCCAATTTACGTTCGCGTCAACTGTTTCTCGGGAGCGTCGAGCATCGGGACGGCGCTGCACCGGCTGATCGCGTGCCTTGGCGAGCCGGTGATTCAAGCGCTACAGACCGTCGACCACACCGCGCACCAACCGCGAGAGCTGAACCTCGAACGTCGCCGTCACCAGTGCCGTCGCCACCGAACTCATGCTCGCGTAATCCTCGATCTTCCGGTCCGGCCCACCCCCGGCCGCCCGGAAGATCGCACTGAACGACTCGATGATCTCCCGCGACAACTCCAGCGCCGCCGCCGCCACCCGCAACTGCAACCTCGTGATCTCCGTCGACGGCATCCCGAGTTCCCTCGCCCGCCTGCCCACGGCCACCAGCACCGGGTGGGTGCCGTACCAGTTGCCGTCCGGATCCCGGCTGACCAGCCCGTACGACTCCAGCGCCTCCCAGGCGCCGGGCTGCGCATGCAGGTCAGCCACACCCTCCGGCTCGACCTGCAGGTCCGGGTCGGACGTGTCGTCGGTCGACGGGAAGCGCATCGCCAGACCTTCGGCGTGCCAGGCCAGCGCCAGCTCGGGCGCGTTGTGGCCGGTCTGCAGCAGCGCGCGGATCGCCGCCAGCGAGAACCCGGCCTTCTGCAACCGCTGGATGAGCTCCAGGCGGTCGATGTGCGAGTGGTCGTAGACGCTGCGGCGGCCGACCCGACGTGGGGGATGGAGCAGCCGCCTCGACTGGTGCGCCCGCACCAGCCGGACGCTGACCCGGCAGAGCTCGGCCAGCTGATCGACGGTCAATTCCGCCGGTAACGGAACGTCCGTGCCCGACTCTCCGTATTCACCGTAATGGCGCCCCGTCACAGCAGGCACCGTACTCCACGAGCCCTGGACCCCAAGACAGCGCAGCAGATCGCCGACAGCAGGTCGACGACCACCCTCGACGACCTACGATGCCCTCATGCGGGACGCCTCTACCACGATCCTCCTACGGGACGCGCCCGGCGGTCTCGAGGCCTACCTGCTCGTCCGCTCGACGGCGCTGCGCGCGTTCGCCGGTCTGACCGTCTTCCCCGGTGGCTCGGTCGACCCGGGAGACCACGTCCCGGAAGGTTCCTGGCGGGGTCCCGACCCCGCGCAGTGGCCGCTCTCCGCCGACGCGGGTCTGTCCCGGGCGCTGGTCACCGCCGCGGTCCGGGAGACGTTCGAGGAGATCGGGGTGCTGCTCGCCGAGCCGGCCGGTGACACGCCGTTCCCGGGCGCGGACGAGCTGGCCGAAGACCGGGCCGACCTGGAAGCCGGGGACACGACCCTCCCGGACCTGCTCGCCCGGCGCGGGCTGGTCCTCCGGACCGACCTGCTGCGTCCGTGGACGCACTGGATCACCCCCGAGGCCGAGAAGCGCCGGTTCGACACGCGGTTCTTCGTCGCCGGCCTGCCGGCCGGTCAGGAGCCGCAGGAACCGTCCGGCGAGGCCACCCGGGGGCTGTGGATGAGCCCGGCCGACGCGTTGACCGCGGTGACCGCGGGCGAGTTCGGCATGCTGCCGCCGACCGCGTCCACGCTGCTCGGCCTCACCGAGTTCGGCACGCTCGCCGACGTGTTCGCGGCGGCCGAGGGCCGCCCCATCCGGCCGATCCGGCCGACCTACTTCGGCCCGCCGGACGGTCCGCGGATCGAGCTCCCGGACGACGTGCGTGAACTGCTGCCCGCCGGCGTCACGCCGGAGTTCATCGCCGGTCTGATGACCGGTATCGCCCGACACGGGCGTCCACCCGCGGTCGACGGGGGAGGATCTAGGGCGTGACGCTGCCCGAGTGGGTTCCGAACTGGGCGACGCTCGTGCGCGCCGACAACCCCGGCCCGATGACGCTCGACGGCACCAACACCTGGGTGCTGCGTGCGCCCGGCGCAGAAGCGTGCGTCGTCATCGACCCGGGGCCGCTGATGCCCGAACACCTGGAGCGGGTCGCCGCGCTCGGCCCGGTCGCGGTCACGCTACTCACGCACGGTCACCCCGACCATGCCGAGGGTGCGGCCCGGTTCGCCGAAATGACCGGTTCGGACGTGCTCGCGCAGGATCCGAAGCACTCGGTCGGGGGCCAGGCCCTGATTCCCGACGGCGAGCCGCTCGACCTGGCCGGCATCAGAATCCGAACCTTCGCGACTCCCGGCCACACCGCCGACTCGGTCTCCTTCGTCATCGGTGAAGAAGCCGTGCTCACCGGCGACACGATCCTGGGCCGGGGCACCACGGTCGTGGCCTGGCCGGACGGTGCGCTGGGCGAGTACCTCACCAGCCTGGAGCGGCTCCGCGGCCTGGGCTCGATCCCGGTGCTGCCCGGGCACGGCCCGGTGCTGCCCGACGCGTCCGCGGTCGCCGGGTACTACCTGCAGCACCGCGCCGAGCGGCTCGAACAGGTGCGGGCCGCGGTGGCGGCCGGCGCGTCGACCCCGCACGAGGTCGTGGAGACCGTCTACGCCGACGTCGACCGGTCGGTCTGGCCCGCGGCCGAGCTGTCGGTCCGGGCCCAGCTGGACTATTTGCGAGCGAACGGCCGACCATGACCTGCCCGGTCTGCGGCACGGTTGCGGTCCCCGGCGCGCTGTACTGCCATCACTGCGGTACGCGCCTGCCGGACGTCGACCTCGGCAGTGTCGAGACCGAACGCCGGGTGGTGACGGTCCTCTTCGGCGACCTCACCGATTTCACGGCCTGGTCGGAGGACCTGGACCCGGAACGGGTCGGTCGGCTGACCGACCGGGTCCTCGCGGCCTGCGCGCAGGCCGTCACCGCCTTCGGCGGTCACGTCGACAAACTGACCGGCGACGGCATCATGGCCGTCTTCGGCGCTCCCGTTGCCCACGAGGACGATCCGGAGCGCGCCGTCCGTTCCGCGCTCGCCATGCAGCGCGCGGTCAAACGCGTCATCGAGGACGAACTGGGAGGCGGACGTCGACTCGGGCTGCGGGTCGGGGTGAACACCGGTGAGGTCGTCGCGGGCGTGCAGGCCGCCCTGTCGTACACGGTCATCGGCGACACCGTGAACACCGCGGCCCGGCTGTCCGACGCGGCCGGCATGGGCGCGGTCTACGCCGGCGCCCGTACCCAGCGGGCGACCCGCGACCGGGCCGCCTGGCGTCGGCTGCCGCCGCTGCGGCTGAAGGGCAAGCGTCAGCCGGTGGAGGCGTACGAGCTGCTCGGGCTGCGTGACGCGCCCGGCATCCGGCCGGGGCTCGGCGACGAGGCGCCGTTCGTCGGCCGCGAGGTGGAGTCCGGACGCCTGCTCGGACGCTTCGCCGAGGTGGCCGAGCAGGGCGAGCCGCGGGTCGTCGTCGTCACCGCGGAGGCCGGCGCGGGCAAGACCAGGCTCGGCGCCGAGGTGGCCCGCGCGGTCGGCGACGGGTTCAGCGCCCGGGCGCTCAGCACCCGGTGCCCGGCGTTCGGCGAGGTCGGTGGGTCGGCCGCACTGGCCGACCTGGTGCGTCAGGCTTGCGGCGTCGAGCCCGACGACTCGCCCGAGCGGATCGCCGAGAGCATCCGCCGGGTCGCGACCGCGCTGCCCGACCCCGGCCTCGGCCCCGGCGGCGTCGAAGTGCTGTTCGACCTGGTCGGGGTCGAGTCCGACGTGGAGGCGCTGCCCGGCGTCCCCGGGGTGCCGACCGCGGCCGGCCGCCGGGAACGGACCCCGCAGGTGCTGGCCGCGCTGCTCAACGGGCTCGCCGCGGTCGAGCCGCTGCTGATCGTGGTGGACGACGTCCACAACGCGTCGCCGGACACGCTCGACGCGCTCGGAGCGCTCGTCGACCACCTCGACGGGGCCGTGCTCGTGCTGCTGTTCGGGCGGCCCGAGCTGGTGCGCACCCGGGGGCTGCTGACCAGGCTCCCGGCCGCCGAGCCGTTGCCGTTGCCGCCGCTCACCGGGGCCGCGGTGTCCCGGCTGCTCCGGTCGTACCTCGGCGGGCCGCTCGACCGGGCCGACGAGACCCGGCTGCTCGCCACCGCCCAGGGCAACCCGTTCTACCTGGCCGAACTGGTCTCGCTGCTGGTCGAGCAGGGCCGGCTGACCGGTGGGGCGGCCGGCTGGCGGCTGGCGCCGGGCGGGTTCGCCGGGCGGCTGCTCTCGTCCGACCTCGCGGCCGTGCTGACCGCCCGCATCGACGCGCTGCCGCCGTACCCGCGGTCGGTGCTCCGGGACGCGGCCGTGGTCGGCGACCGGGTGCCGGCCGGTGCGCTGGAGGAGATCCGCGGGCACTCCCCGGTGGCGGCGACGTCCGACCTGGATCGGGCGCTCGGCGACCTGATCAGCCGTCGGATGCTGCGGCGGACCGCGAGCGGTGGGTACGCGTTCGTCACCGCGCTGATGCGCGAGGCCGCCTACAGCGCGGTCGGCCGGGCCGACCTCGCGGTCCGGCACGCGCGGATCGCCCGCTGGGCCGACGCCGACCCGGTCCGCGGCCTGTCCGACGTCGAGCGGGACGAGTTCATCGCCCGGCACGTCGAGCGGGCGTTGAAGCTGGCCAACCAGATGTCGCTGCCACCGCAGCACGAGGCTCGGGACGTGGCTCCGATCGGCGTCGCCGCGCTCTCCCGGCTGGCCGAGCGGGCGATCGCGCTGGGCGAGCCGGGCCGGGCGCTCGACCTGCTCGACCGCGCGCTGGCGCTGCAGGAGCCGACCGGGGAACTCGAGCTGCTCCGAGCCCGGGCGCTGCTGGCCAGCGGACGTTCGGACGAGGCCGGGGAGCTGGCGTCGGCGGTGGCCGCCGGTACCGGGCCGGTCGCGGTCGCCGCGCTGCTGGTCAAGGGCGAGGCCCTGCGCGCGGGCGGCGACAACCGGGGCGCGATCGCGGCCTGGAACTCGGCCCTGCGCAAGTCCCGCACCGCCGACCTGCCGAACTGCGAGAGCGAGGCGCTGCGACGGCTCGGCATGCTCGACTACCTGGGCGGACGTCTGCCGCTGGCCGAGCGTCGGTTCACCGCGGCCTACCGGGTCGCCTCGGCGTCCGGGGACGGGCCGGGCACGGCCTGGGCGCTCCAGCACCTGGCCTGGTCGGCGACCACCCGGGGAGACTTCGGCCGGGCCGACCGGGTGCTCGAAGAAGCCCGGGCGGTGTTCGCGCGACTCGACGACCCGGCCGGACGCTCCTGGGTGCGGGGTACGACCGCGTTCGTCCGCCTGCTGGAGGGGCGGCTGCACGATGCTCGTCGGCTGGCCGAGAAGTTCGTCCCGTACGCCGAGCGGGTGGCCGACGGCTGGGCCGTCGCCGCGCTGCGGATCGTCGACGCGTTCGCCGCGGCCGAGCTGGGCGAGCTCACGTACGCGACCCGCCAGGCCGACCTGGCCAACGCCGCTTTCCGGGCCGGCCACGACCCGTGGGGCGCCAGCCTGGCCCTGACCGTGCGCGGGGTGATCGCCCGCGGCTACGACCGGCTCGACGAGGCCGTCGACCTGTTCACCGAGGCGCTGGCCGTCGGCCGTGAGATCGGCCACCCGCTGACCGCCGGGATCGCGCTGACGATCCGCGGCTACTGCCACCTCGCGACCGGCGAGATCGCTGCGGCCGAGGCCGACGCCGTCCGGACGCTGGAGCTCATCGAGCCGCTGGAGGTCGACCCGTCCACCCGGGTGGGGCCGCTGGTGCTGCGGGCCCAGGCCCGGCGGCTGACCGGCGACCGGGACGGTGCGCTGGAGCTGCTCGGCGAGGTCGTGAACGACGCCGGCGGCCCGTCGCTGCTGTTCCCGCGGCGGCAGGCGCTCGCGCACTACTCGGGCGTGCTGCTGGAGGCCGGCAAGACCGAGGAGGCGCTGGAGTGGGCGCGCCGGGCGTCGCGGGTGCCGGCCGAAGACATCCGGAGCCGGATCGTCGCCCGGCGGGCCCTGGCGATCTCGCTCGGCGCCAGCGGAAGTCTGGACGAGGCGCTCGTCGCCGCCGACGATGCCGTGACGCTCGCCTACGGCACCGAGCAGGCGTCGGAGCGAGCCGCCAGCGACACGGTGCGTGACCGGGTGGCGCTCGCTCGGGCGTTGGCGCGGCCGGAGTAGTCCCACGGGTCGCAGTAAGTCGGTACGGTCGTCCACGTGCGAAGTGAGGCGTCCGGGACCCAACCGGCATCACCGGTGGCCGGTCTGTCCGATCTGACCGTTCTGGCGCGCGGAGGGTACTCGACCGTATACCGCGCCCGGCAGGACTCGATCGGACGTGAGGTCGCGCTCAAGATCGACACCCGCTCTCTGGAGTCCGAGCGCGACCGGCGTCGATTCGTCCGTGAGGCCGAGGCGGCCGGTCGGATGTCCGGCCACCCCAACGTCGTCAACATCTACGACGCGGGCGTGACGCCGGACAACCATCCGTATCTGGTCATGGAGCTGTGCACCGGCGGGTCGTACGCGGCCCGGCTGCGCGAGCGCGGGCCGCTGTCGCCGGTCGAGGTCCGGGACGTCGGTGTGAAGATCGCCGACGCGCTGCAGGCCGCTCACGACAACGGCATCCTGCACCGGGACGTGAAGCCGGGGAACATCCTGATCAACCGGTACGGGGTGCCCGGGCTGGCCGACTTCGGGCTGGCCGCGCTGCCCGACCCGAGCCGCGAGCTGTCGGTGACGATCGAGGCGCTGACGCCGGCGTACGCGCCACCCGAGGTGTTCCGGATGGAGGCGCCCTCGCCGCTCGGCGATCAGTTCTCGCTCGGGGCGTCGTTGTACGCGCTGCTGTCCGGGCGTCCGCCGAGGTGGCCGGAGACCGGGACGCCGAGCCTGGCGACGATGGTCATGATCCTGGACGAGCCGATACCGGATATTCCGGGCGTGCCACCGGGGCTCTCGGCGGTGTTGCGCCGGGCGATGGCGCCGTACGCCGAGGATCGGTACCCGTCGGCCGGGGAGTTCCGGGACGCGCTGGCGTCGCTCGACCTCGAGTCGGACACCGGGTCGCGGGCCGCGGGCTTCAGCGCCGCGCCGACGATCCCCGGGCCGCAGAGCGGCCCCCCGTCATCCGGCGCGCCGTCGTCCGGGCCGCCGTCGGGCGGGTTCGGGTCGGCGAGCGTGCCGGTCAGCGGCGGGGCGCCGTACCCGCCGTACGGTGGAGCGCCGTCCGCCCCGCAGAGCGGTCCGCCGGTGCAGCAGAGTGGGCCGCCGGCGCCACACAGCGGGCCGCCTGGGCCGCACAGCGGCGCGCCGACGGCGCACGGGATGCCTCCGACGTTGTACGGCACCCCGCCGAGCGGGCCGCCGCCGTACGGCCAGCCGCCCGGTGGGCCGTCCGCGCCGAACAGCGGTCCGCCGGCGAGCCCGGCGGCGGCTTACGGCGCGCCTCCGGTCTCGGGGCCGGGTGGTGGGCGGCCGATGAACCAGACGACGGTGTTCCCGGCCAACACGTTCGCGCCCGGCGGGCAGCCGCCCGGCGGGCCGCCGCCGTACCCGCCGCCGGGCGGCTTCAACGCTCCACCCGGCGGCCCGCGGAAGAGCAACGGCTCCAAGCGCCTGGTGGTGATCCTGGCCGTCGTCGTCGCGGTGCTGCTCGTGGCCGGTGGCATCGGCGCCGCGGCGATCGGTTTCCTCGGTGGCGGCGGGGACGACACCCCGACCACGCTCGAACCCAGCGGCGACCCCGGCCCGACCGCGCCGACCCAGGCGCCGTCCGGCGAGCCGCTGCCGTCCCAGAGCGGCGAGATCCCCGATTTCCCGCTCGACCTGCCGACCGGCACCGCGGGCACCGACGCGCTCGGCTCCCCGTGCGACGTCGCCGTGCTGGCCGCGCGGGGCGCGGGTATCCAGGCTCGGTGCCCGTCCGGCCCGGAATGCTGGCGCGTCAAGTCCGACGGGACCTACCAGAGCCGTGAGTGCACGAACAACCACACCTGGGAGACGTTCGTGATCGGCCAGCTCGCCTCGAGCGAGAGCAGCGCGAACGCCTCGTCGCTCAAGGCCGACGCGAACGTCCAGGTGCTGTGCTCGGACGCGGTGCTCCAAGGGGCACTATCGGCGACCGGTCAGGATCCGAGCGGCTGGCGGATAGCCGTGTCCGCCGACAAGACCGGTGCCAACTTCCGCTGCCTGGCCGGCAAGGGCGAGAACACCCCCCGCAAGGCCGTGTTCGTCAAGTAGGTGCGACGTATCCCCGCGACCGGCCACGGCACATGTTGCCTCGGTCGTCGATCGTGAGTCGGGTGTCGCACGCCCCGCCCCGTTGCCGCCGTGCCGCGGCGGCCAGGGAAGATGTGCTCGTCATCTCCGGCGCCTACCGTCCCAAGTGTCTATTATATGACGGTAAGCACTATCTCATGTCAGGAGAAGAAGCCCTGTGACGGTAAGCGGCATTTTCGAAGACCGTGCTTACGTCACAGCGTTCGAGCGAAATCGATACGTCGCTGCGCATCGCGCCGAGGAGTACGCGGCCGAAGCGATAAAGGAAGCCCCCGATGTCGCGCATCTCGAAGTGCTGGACGTGGGTGCCGGGACCGGGCAGTTCGCAGGTCCGCTTCATCGCGCGGCGGCTAGTCGATCTTCCTCGCACCAAATAATTCTTCTTGACAACTCGACCGAAATGGCAAGCCACCTCCGAACGGCGAGTGCAGAGCTGGGTCCGAGCGTCAGGGCGGTGACCGACGACTTCTGGCACTACCGGAATTCTGCCTCCGACGTCCACGTCACATTGTTCTCGGAGAGCATCCATCTGTTAGGAGATTTGGACAAGGTGATCGCGGCCGTCGCGGGCTTCTCCGCGCCGCGCGGCGTCCTGGCCCTCCGCATCGCGACCCGTGAGCAGGTGCACGCCCGGCCTTGGTACCAGTGGTATCCAGACGCACTAGCGATAGATCTGATGCGTCATCCCTCCAAGGCCGAGCTGATGAAATACCTGCACGACGCAGGCTACGACGCATACTCTCGTGAGGCCGATGAATCGCGGGTCATGTCAGCCCACGAGTTGGGGGAGATGCTCGAGGCGCAGTCGTTCTCGGCGCTCAGGCTCATGGACGGGCATGCGTTCGGGGAGGGAGTTCGTCGTATGAGGAAGGATCTCAGGCGCGCTGGAGATGTTCACTTCGACTATCGCCTGACCTGGACCATCGCGCGGTTGCGTGAAGGCAATGGAGGATGAGGGTCAGGGTGAGCCGCGCAAGGGAGCGATGAAGAACCAGCCGAGAGTAGGTCTGCTCTGGCTGGCCACGCTCGAGTACGGGCCTTTCGTACTGGCGGCCGTCCTGTTGTTACTCACCTCTTTCGCTGATGACGTTCCCAGTATTCAGCACCTGTTCCCCGCCACGAAGGTGGGCGTATACGTCTGTCTTACGTTCGTAGCCCTGTTCGCTTTTGTTCTTCGACTGACCGACCGTATCGGTTCTCTCGAGAGAACCGTTCGGCAGAGCCTGGCCCTCCAGCAGGACTTTGTTGCGGCAGCCAAGCCACCGATCAGCCTGGTTCCGTTGGCTCAGGCCTTCCGGGCCGCCGAGAGCACCGTGGGCGAGAGCGGCCTGGTGCGAATCTATGCTTTCAGTTCGCGTTTCATTTCCCAACACATGCAGCCACGGGATTTCACGGTCGGTTCCATGTGCCTCTTGACATCGGGCGCTGGACCGACCACCGATTCGATGCTCGATATGGAGATCCAGCTCTCGGTGTTGTACACCTGGGCCAGCCGCGTCCGAACCGGCGACATCAACTCGTTGGAATTGCGGCAGTACGACTTTTATCCAACGGAATGGTATGTGATCTTCGACGATAAGTTGATGATCACGAGTTCCTATGTTCACGACGTCCACAGCGTCGGGCGGGTGGGCACGTCGCCCGAGACCTTCGTGGTTCTTCCACACGGCGAGGGGGCCAGCCTGATTCGTTCGAAGATCGAGTCCTTCGACTTGCTGTTCGCGGCGGCCCAGTCGGATTTCGGACCGGGGAAATACGAGGGCTGCTACGAACTGCGAGACGGTGTGGTCAAGGTACGAGATTTGAACGAAGACGCTTGGCGTGAGCTGAGCCCGGTCAGTCAATCGGTCCCGGTGATCAAGTCGTCGAAGGACGAGAGCAGCCGCCTCTGACGGCTCGGTTCCGACCAGCGTTGCCGGCTCTCCAGCCGATCACGACCAGCGCCGAAGCAGTGCGGACGCTGCGCAGGTGCGCAGCGTCCGCATGGGCTCGTACGGGTCAGCGCGCGCGGCGCGAGAGGCGCTCCGGGTCGAGGAGGACGACGCTCTTGCCCTCCAGGCGGAGCCAGCCACGGGACGTGAAGTCGGCCAGGGCCTTGTTCACGGTCTCGCGGGACGCCCCGACGAGCTGAGCGATCTCTTCCTGCGTCAGGTCGTGGGTGAGGCGCAGCGCGCTGCCCTCGCGCGTCCCGAATCGCTTCGCGAGCTGCAGCAGGTTCTTCGCGACGCGGCCAGGCACGTCGGTGAAGATCAGGTCGGCGAGCGCGTCGTTGGTGCGACGCAGTCGCCGGGCCAGCACGCGGAGCAGCTGCTCGGCGATCTCGGGCCGGTTGGTGATCCACGGCCGCAGCGACTGCTGACGCATCCGCGCGACCTTCGCGTCGGTCACCGCGACCGCGCTGGCGGTCCGCGGGCCGGGGTCGAACAACGAGAGCTCGCCGAACAGATCGGACGGGCCCATCACGGCGATCATGTTCTCGCGACCATCGGCAGCACGCCGACCGACCTTTATTTTCCCGGACATCACGATGTAAAGCGAGTCACCGAGTTCTCCCTCGGAGAAGATCGTGTGACCCTTCGGGATGTCGAGGTACTCCAGGTGGGCCGCGAGAGCCTCAGCTGACTCCGGCTCGACCCCCTGAAACAGCCCTGAGCGGGCAAGTACCTCGTCCATGACCCCACCTCCAGCAGCGGCCGACTGACGGTGAGTCTATGGGGCCGGTGGGACGGGGCGGGCAATGACCCGCTTCCGACGCCCCAGGACGGCATTTTGCCGGGCACCGGTGTCCGATCGGCGACTCGCACGAAGACCGGCCCATCGTAGGCTAGAAGTTCGGCTGACACGGGGAGGCGGGGCAGTGGAGACTTCCCCGGTTCCGGGGTTCCCGATCCTGTCCGTGCTGGGCAGCGGCGGTTTCTCCACGGTATACCGAGCCCTCCAGGAGTCGATCGGACGCGAGGTCGCGCTCAAGATCGACCACCGCGTGCTGATCGACGAGGGCGACCGCGCGCGGTTCTTCGCCGAGGTGCGGGCGGCCGGGCAGGTCTCCGGGCACCCGAACGTGATCGACATCCACGACGCCGGCATCACCGCCGACGGGCGGGCGTACCTGGTCATGGAGCTGTGCCCGGCCGGGTCGCTCGCCGACTACCTGCGCCGGCAGGGTCCGATGCCGCTCGTCGACGTGCTCGACGTGGGGGTCGCGATCGCCGACGCGCTGGCCGCCGCGCACCGGGTCGGCGTCGTCCACCGGGACGTGAAGCCGGCCAACGTGCTCTACGACCGCTACGGGCACCCTGAGCTCGCCGACTTCGGCCTGGCCGCCCGCTACGACCCGACCACCGAGTCGACGTCCACGCTCGAGCTGTTGACGCCGGCCTACGCGGCCCCGGAGATGTTCTGGTCGCGCCGCCCGACCCCGGCCGTCGACGTGTACGGGCTCTCGGCGACGCTCTACGCGCTGCTGACCGGACGTCCACCGCGGTGGCCGAGCGGGGAAGCGAACCTGACCGACGCCGAGATCGAGGCGTTGCACTCGGCTTGGATCCCCAGCATCTCCGGCGTGCCGGAGTCGGTGGTCGGGGTGCTGCGAGCCGGCATGGCCCGGGAACCGGAGGACCGCCTGCCGACAGCGGGCACGCTCCGGGACGCGCTGCGGGCCGAGCGGTCGGCCCTCGGCCGGGCGTCCGAGCGGTTCTCCGACCCGGGCGCCCCCGGCGCCGACCACGACCTCGCCGATCAGCCGACCGCCCGCCTCCCGCGGCTGCGCCCGACTGTCGGTAGGGAGGGTTAGCATTCCGGCCGTGACAGTCGCCGTGGAGAGCGGGCTCGCGCTCAAGCGCCGGGCCCGCCGGATGCACCGGATCCTCACCGAGACCCATCCCGACGCTCACTGCGAGCTCGACTTCACGACGCCGCTGGAGCTCGCGGTCGCGACGGTCCTGTCCGCGCAGACCACCGACGTCCGGGTGAACCTGACGACGCCGAGGCTGTTCGCGAAGTACCGCACGGCCGAGGATTACGCCGGCGCCGATCGGGCCGAGATGGAGGAGATCCTCAAGCCGACCGGGTTCTTCCGGGCCAAGACGAACTCGCTGATCGGGCTCGGTCAGGCGCTGGTCGAGCGGTTCGGTGGCGAGCTGCCGGCCACGCTCGACGAGCTGGTCACGCTGCCGGGCATCGGCCGCAAGACCGCGAACGTCGTGCTCGGCAACGCGTTCGGCGTCCCCGGCATCACGGTCGACACGCACTTCGGGCGGCTGTCCCGGCGCTTCGGCTGGACCACCGAGGAAGACCCGGTGAAGGTCGAGCACGAGGTCGGTGCGCTGTTCGAGCGCAAAGACTGGACGATGCTCTCGCACCGGCTGATCTTTCACGGGCGGCGCGTGTGCCACGCGCGGAAGCCGGCCTGCGGTGCGTGCACGCTGTCGGCGCTGTGTCCGTCGTACGGGACGGGCCCGACGGACCTGCCGACGGCGGTGAAGCTGTTGAAGGGCCCGCGAGTGGATGAGTTGGCGGCGCTGGTAGGCGCATGAGGGGGTTGGCAGGCCGGGCCGGGCGCCGCGGGGCTGGGCCGGGGCGCCGCTCGGCCGGGCTGAGGGCCGTGGGGCCGGTTCGGGTTCTGGTCGTGGTGGTGCTGTTGTTGGCCGGGTGCAGCAGTGGCGGGGGTGGGAAGGCCGAGGAATCGCCCACGCCCGGATGGAATCCGTCCGCTTTCGCGGACAGCAAGTTCGCCGCCTGCCCGGCCGCCACCGGTCCGGTGCCCGGTGGCAGCCCGCTGCGCAGCGTCAAGCCGCTGCTCTGCATGGTGAAGACCGGCGACCCGGTGACGGTCGGCGCGCCGATCGGGCGTCCGATGGTGCTCAACCTGTGGGCGTCCTGGTGCCTGCCCTGCAAGGACGAAATGCCGGTGATGGAGCATCTGTCCACGGCGGCCGGCGCCCGGCTCGCGGTGGTCGGCGTCAACACCGGCGACGACGCCCCGAACGCGATCCTCGCCGCCGACGACGTCGGCGTCACGTTCCCGAACGTCTACGACCGGGCCCAGGACGTGCTCCACGCGCTGAAGCTGAACTCGCTGCCCGCCACCGCGTTCATCTCGGCCGACGGCGAAGTCGTCCACGTTTACCGGGGCACCCCCCTGACCGACAAGACTCTGTCCGCATTGGTCGAGCAACACCTCGGAGTGCGCGTGGCATGAACGAGAACCCTCCCGGTCATCCGGAGCCGGGCGTCGAGACGCTGCCCTCCTGGCTGCACGCGCTGGTCGGTGCGCTGCCGGAGGTCCGCAGCGACCAGATCTCCCGCTTCGTCCCGCCGCCGGACGGCAGCGGCCGTCCGTCCGCGGTGCTGATGCTGTTCGGTGAGGGTGAGCGGGGCCCCGACGTGCTGCTCCTCGAACGGGCCGCGACACTGCGCAGCCACGCCGGCCAGCCCGCGTTCCCGGGCGGCGCGACCGACCCGGGCGACGACGGCCCGGTCGGCACCGCTCTGCGCGAGGCCAACGAGGAGGTCGGGCTCGATCCGGGCTCGGTGCGCGTGATCGGCGAGCTGCCGCCGGTGCTGATCCCGGTGTCGGGGTTCATCGTCACCGGGGTGCTCGGCTGGTGGGAGCGGCCGCACCCGGTCGGCCCGGTCGATCCCGGCGAGGTGGCGACCGTGGCCCGGGTGCCGATCGCCGACCTGGCCGACCCCGACAACCGCTTCCGCGTCTCCCACCCCAGCGGCGTGATCGGGCCCGGGTTCGGCGTCAGCGACATGTTCGTCTGGGGCTTCACGGCCGGGCTGATCTCGTTCGTCCTCGATCTCGGCGGCTGGGCCCGGCCCTGGAATCGCAGCCGGATGCGCGATCTGCCCGCCGACGCGCTCGCGCTCGCCCGGCAGACCCGTCCACCGGACGCGGTGCGCTGAATTCGCGGTTGGGACCGGCCAGCTACGGTGACGGTGTGTTCTCCGGCTTCCGGAGCACACAAACGATCGATCGGGGTCACGCTCAGTCACGGACGCTATGACTTCGTCTGTACGTTCCACCTCACGTCGAACACGGTCGGCATCATCGACGTGAGTTGAGATAGCGCGCCGCAACGAATGACCGGAAGGACCTCGAGTGAACGGAAGCCTTCTCGACATCGCTCTCGTTGTCGGAATCCTGGGCTTCGCAGTGAGCGGGTACCGCCAGGGGTTCGTCGTCGGGGCCTTGTCGTTCGTCGGGTTCTTCGGGGGAGCCCTCTTCGGCGTCCAGTTAGCGCCGGTCATCGCCAACCAGTTCAGCAGCCAGACCAGCCGGGTCGCGATCGCGCTCGGCATCGCGTTCGGCGCCGCGCTGATCGGCCAGGTCCTGGCGGTCGCGATCGGCAGCCGGGTGCGTGCGAGCATGCGGTCCTCCGGCCTGCGGGTCGTCGACGGGTTCGGCGGCTCGGTGGTGTCGGTCGTCGCGCTGCTCCTCGTCGCCTGGATGGTCGCGACCCCGCTGGGGAACTCCTCGTCGCCCTGGCTGAGCAGCCAGGTCCGGCGCTCGGCGATCATCCCCGCCGTCAACGACGCGGTCCCGAACACGGTCCGGTCCCTCTACGACCGTTTTGGCGACGTCGTCGAGCAGGGCGATTTCCCGCAGGTACTGGGCCCGCTGACGCCGACCGAGGTGCGGCCGGTGGCGCCGCCGAACAGCGCGCTGGCGAACTCCGAAGTGGTCAAGGCCGCGCAGGCGTCGGTCGTGAAGGTGATCGGCCAGGCGCCGTCCTGCGACCGGCGGCTGGAAGGCACCGGCTTCCTGTTCTCCGAGGGCCGGATCATGACCAACGCCCACGTGGTCGCGGGCACCGAAGAGGTCGCGGTCGAGTCGCTCGGCGAGCGCTACCAGGCCAAGGTCGTCTGGTACGACCCCGACACCGACATCGCGGTGCTCGACGTCGACAACCTGAACGCCCCGCTGCTGCGCTTCAACCCCCGCGCGGCGGCCGGCGCCGACGCGATCGTCGTCGGCTACCCGCTGGACGGCCCCTACACCGCGACCCCGGCCCGCATCCGTGACGAGCGTCAGATCAAGGGCCCGAACATCTACAGCTCGGCCGACGTCCAGCGCGAGGTGCTGATGCTGCGGGCCGAGGTGCAGAGCGGCAACTCCGGCGGCCCGTTGCTGGCCAGCGACGGAACCGTCTACGGCGTCGTCTTCGCGGCCGCGGTCGACAACAAGGAGACCGGGTTCGCGCTCAGCTACGACCAGATCTCCGAAGCGATCGTGAAGGGCAAGCAGTCCAACGAGGAAGTCAGCACGCAGGGCTGCGACTAGTGGAGCTGCGGGCCGCGCTCGAAGCCTTGCGGGACTCGGACCTGGTCGTGCCGGTGTCGGCCGCGGCCGTCGAGGGGCGCGAGCCGCTCTCCTGGGCGACCACGACCGTGGACGGGCGCACCTGGCTGCTGGCGTTCACGTCCGAGGAGACGTTCGCGCAGGTGGGGTCGGCGCCCGGCGCGGTGCCCCGGCCGGTCGCGTTTCTGCAACTGGGGGCGTTCTGGCCCGACCCGGAGTGGTACCTCGCGGTCGATCCCGGGCTGTCGACCCAGCTCCTGCTGGAGGCGGCCACCGTCGTCCGGCTGGCCCGGGACGAGCCCGCCGACGCCGGCGAGATGCCGGTGCTCCAGCAGGTGATCTCGCTGGACCTGGTCACCAGGTACCTCGGCGGCGAACACTTCGCGATCAGCGGGTACGCCCACCGGCTCGACGACGCTCCGCTGCCGGACGACTCGGCGTCGCTGTTACGCGCGCTGGGCCTGCCCGTCGACGTCGACGAGGTGTATCTACTGCGCTGGGCGATGGTCGGACCGGAGCTGTACCGGGTGCCGTACGGCACCGCGTTCGGCGGGTGGGCGCGGGAGGCGCCGCCGTTCCGCGGCACCGGCTTCGTGGCCGGCCCGGAGTTCGTCATCCGCGAGTACAAGGTGGACGGGGTGGCGCCGCCGCACGGCAGCGAGATCTTCCACCTGCCGGCCGGCGGGCCGGAGCGCCGGATCGCGCTGTTCGACGCCGACCAGCGGCGCTGGCTGATGGTGCGGAGGCCGTCCTGATGCGCGCGGGCTACCTGGCGCGGTGGCGCGGCGAGGACTTCGAGGCGTTCCCGGCGCCGACCCCGGAAGGCCTGTGGGTCCGGCTCTACGCCGACCGTCCGCGCGACGGGTTCGACTTCGTCCGCGAGGGCCGGTACCGGCGGGTGGTGCTCGGGGCCGAGGTCGAGCGGATCGTGTACCTCCGTCCGGTCGCTCTCTGGCGCGGTGAGCCGTTCCTGCTGCGCTCGGACGAGAACGGCTGGGCGCACCTCGAGTACACCGGCGGCGATGCCGCCACCGCGGCCCGCCTCGGCTGCGCCGCCGGCGAACGCGGTGTCTATTCGGTACGGGCCCGGGTCTCCGAGCTCACCGGCGTGCGGTCGGAAGCGATCGAGCTCTCACTACCGACGTAGAGCCGAGCCGAAGAAGTGCTGCTCGGTCTGGGTGACCGTCAAACGCCCGAAGCGGACGCCCCGGCGGTGGGCGACCGTGAGGACGTCCGCGGGCAGGCGGGCCAGTCGCTCGTCGATGCCCGGGAGTTTGAGCACCGACGTGAGCACCTCGACCTCGGCCGGGACCAACGGCTGCACGGCCACCAGGTCGGCCCGCTCGAGCAGCTCGGACTCGCGGTGGGTGAGCGCCTCGCGGATCGTCAGGATCGTCGTCCAGCGGCCGGCCGGCAGCTCGGGCGGTGCCCCGTACGGCGGGGCGTCGTCGAGGTAGAGGAGCGGCCGGGTCCGGCGGCCGGGCGGCTCGACGGGGTCGGCGTCGACCGGCCCGACCGTGACCGTGCCCGGCGGGGCCGCCGCGGTGATCGGCGTCCATATCTGCGGGCGGGCGGTGCCGATCGCGACGCGAGCCCCGGTCGCCAGCGAGCGGAACGCGATCAGCTGGGCACAGCGCGGGGAGCCGACCAGCACGATCCGGGTCGTGGTGGGCCGGAACAGCCGGACGGCCAGCGGCTGGCCGTGCGGGTCGACCGCGAGCACGGTCCCTTCGCCACCGACCCGCAGCGGCAGCGCGCCGGCCAGACCCGCCGACTGGTCGATCGCGCTCGCCGAGGCGTCCGCAGTGATGGAGAAGACGTGGGAGGGGACCTGGCCCGGGCCGGTCTCACCGACGGCGATCGCCGAGCGACGCTCGGCCAGCGGAGGACGGCGCTTGGTCATCGGAGGAAGCCTCCCAGCGGGAGGGTGGCGGCCAGGCCGTTGGCCTGCTCGCCGTTGAGGCGGCGCAGCCGCAGGCGGTCGGTGCCTGCCTGCGCGAGCAGGGCCGAGACGGCCTGGTCGACGTCCCGGCGGGAGGCCGCGGCGACGCGGACGACGGCCTCGACCTCGACACCGCGGTCGGTCCGCCGGATGCCGAGCGACAGCGCGGTCGGGACGCCGGACGCGTCGGCGAGGCGGTCGAAGGCGAGCGCCGCGTCGGGGTCGGAGAGGTCGGGCCAGCCGAAGACCGACAGCGTGGTCTGTGCGGACGTGGGCGTGCGCCAGTGGGCCCACTCCTCGGCCATCGCGCCGTTCGGGGGCGCGCCGGTGTCGGGGTCGGGGCGGTCGAAGCTGAGCTCGTCGATGGTGGCCGCGAGCTCCTCCGGGTCGAGCACGTGCGCGGCGAAGCCGGCCTTGGCCAGGCGGCGCTGGGTGCGCCGGAGCGCGCTGGTGAGGGCCGCGCTGAGCTCTTTGACGTCGGTCGGCGGGCCGTCGAGCGTGCGGACGGCCTGGATCGCGATCCACCCCTGGCGGCGGGCCGGTGGGGGAGTACCGAAGAGGTCGCGGTAGGCGAGGTCGACCGCGGTGCCGGCCAGCGCGTCGACCGGGGCCGGGACCACCTCGACGATCGCCTGGGCGGTGATCGGCAGCTCGCCGGCTTCGCCCATCGGGAGCAGGGAGAGCGGCGACGGGAGCGGGGTGCTGCCGTCGCCGAGGAGCCCGTCGATGTCGGGGTCGACCTCGAGGACCGCAGTGAGCCCGGCCTCGTGGGTCAGGACCCCGATCGTCTCGTCGGCGTCGAGTTCGAGGCGGCCGACGCGGGCGCCGGGGGCGACCGAGGAGAGGAGGGCGGGGCCTTGGTCGCTGCGGGCGTTCCAGCGGCGGCGGCGGGACGAGTAGCGGGCGGCCAGGCCGAGCCACTCGTAGGTCCAGCGGCCGCGGACGCGGATCGCGGTGAGCGCGAGCACGACGACGGCGAGCGCGGTGGCCGAACCGAGTGCGATCGGGCCGCGCCCGACGGTGGCGGCGAGGGTGGCGGCGGCGGCTTGCCAGCTGGCGATCTGGGCGATGTGGAGTGGGCCGATTCGGCCGGCCGGGCGGCGGAGGGTGGGTTGGGGGAGGTGGGGGGTTGGGGGGGTTAAGGGGGTGGGGGTGGCGAGGGGGTGGGCTTGCGCGGTGGCGGGGGTGGCGGTTGCTCTGGCTATCGCGGCGGGGCGGGCTGCGGCTCGCGCGGTTGCAGTGGTTTGAGCGGTTGTTGCGGCGTGGGTCGTGGGGGTGGCTGAGGCGGGCGTCGCTGAGGCGTGGGTGGCTGAGGCGGAGGTGGCGGGGGTGGCTGTGGCGGGGGTGGCTGTGGCGGCGGGGGGCCATGCGGCGGGTGCGCGATCGGCGGAGGAGGGGTGGCTGGCGTAGGCGCCGGCTGTGCCGATTTGGGGGGCGGCGGCCGAGGAGGCTGCGGGAGCGGCGGCAGTCGGCGGCCAGGCAGTGGCGCCGGGGGTGCTGTGGGTGCTGTGGGCGCCGGAGGTGCCGGAGGTACCGGAAGCGCTGTGGGTGCCGGGGGTGCTGTGGGGTGCCTCGAAGGGGGCCGCCGGGTGGGGCGAGGCGGCGGGGTAGGAGGGGGCCGCCTCGGGTGGGGCCGCGTGAGCGGATTGAGCAGCGGTGGGCCAGGCCGGTGATTGGGCCTGAGGCCAGGCGTTCTGGACCGGCTGGGTGGGGGCGGGCCAGGCGGCTTGCCGAGGCTGCGGGGCCACGATCCGGACGGTTTCGCGGCTGGCCAGCGAATCGGCGGCGGTCTGCGCAGCCGCCGGGCCGGCGGCGGGGGATGGAGTCGCGGCCGGGCGTCCGCCCAAGACGTTGCCGGGGCCGGCAGACGGTGAGTTCCACGTCCCACTGACCGTGCCGATCCGGGTAGCGCCGCCCGACCCAGTCGCCTGCGCCCCGCCCCACCCAGCGCCCTGAGCCGCCCCTGCACCCTGAGCAGTTCCCGCGTCCTGAGCCGTTCCCGCGCGCTGAGCCATTGCCGTGCCCTGAGCCGTTCCCGCGCGCTGAGCCGTTCCCGCGCGCTGAGCCATTTCCGCGCCGTAAGGCGTTCCCGCGGCCTGCGCGGTCCCGGGGGCCGGAGGCGTTCCCACGGCCGGAGCCGTTCCCGCGGCTCGAGCCGTCGCGGCCTGAGCTGTCGTCGCGGCCGGAACGATTCCGGCGGGCGGGGTGGTCCCAACGGGCGGAGTGGTCCCGGTGACCCGAGCCGTCCCGGCGGCCGGGGCTATCCCGGCGTGCGGAGCAGCGGGTGCGGCCGCGGACGGGGACGCCATCTGTCCGGGCGCGCGGATGATCCCGCGGGGGATCGACTGAGTGACCCGCTCGGTGCCCGAACCGCCCGCCACCGCCGCCCCGCCGACTTGGGGCCTACCGACTTGGGGCCTACCGACTTGGGGCTCACCGACTTGGGGGCCGCCGACCGGAGGCCCGCCGACCGGCGGCTGCCCCAACGGCTGCGGCACCGTCGACCCAGCAGCTCCGGGCACGGCACTCCCAGCGCCGGGCGTGAAATTGGCCGCCCGGCGCGCGACACTTCCTGGGCCGGGCACGGCACCCCCGGCCTCGGGTGTGGCGCTTCCGGCGCCGTAAGCGGGCCCACCCGGCTGCTGCCCGTACCCCACCTGCGCCGCTGCACCCCGGAACTGGCCCGGCGCCCCCTGAGCCTGCTGCGCTGCTGCGCCCAGACCCGCTTGGGCAGCGGCGCCCCGACTCGCTTGGGCAGCGGCGCCCAGACCCGCTTGGGCAGCCGCGCTCGGCGCCGGTTGGGCGCCCGCGCCCCGGGCCGGTTGGGCGCCCGCGCCATCAGGCGGTTGGGCGCCCGCGCCACCAGGTGGTTGTGCCAGCGCGCCACCGGGCGGTTGGGCGCCGTATGTAGCGGCGGCGCCGTACGCACCTGCGGCGCCATACGTGCCAGGCGCCCCATAGGCACCGGGCGCGCCATATACACCCGCCGCGCCGTAATCGCCGGATGTTCCGTAGGTACCGGATGTGCCGGATGTACCGGACGCGCCGTAGGTACCCGACGCGCCGTAGGTGCCGGCGGCGCCGGAGGTCGGGTGGGCGGCAGCGCCCGGGCTCGGGTGACCGGTGGCCGGGTTCGCCTGGCCGGAAGCCCCACGCGGCCGTTGCTCGAACGCGTCGGCTTGGCCGGCGGAAGGTTGGGGTGCCGCTGCTTGGCCGGCGGCGGGCGGGAATGCTGCTGCCTGGTCGGCGGCAGGCGAAAAGGCCGCACTGGAGGCCCCGTAAGTAGTGGCATTCGGGCGCTGGCCGTACACGGTAGGCGACTGCCCCGGCGCCCCCGCCCGGTCCGACCCCGACCGACCCAGCGCCCCCGGCCGGCCTGCCCCCGGCTGGCCCGCTCCCGGCTGGCCCGCCCCTGGCTGGCCCGCCCCTGGCTGGCCCGCCCCTGGCCGGGCCGCCCCTGGCCGGTCCGGCCTCGGCTGGCCCGCCGAGCCCAATGCCCCCGCCTGTCCCAGTGCCCCCGCCTGTCCCAGTGCCCCTGGCTGGCCCGCCGAGCCCAGCGCTCCCGGCTGCCCCAGTGCCCCTGGCTGTCCCAGCGCCCCTGGCTGTCCCAGCGCCCCCGGTTGGCTCGCCGAGCCCGGCGGCCCTGGCGGGGACGACGTCGGGGCCGCGTGCCTGCCCGGAGGCAGCGGCGCAGCCGACCCCGGCTCCTCCTCCGACTCCTTGGCGGCATGATGCCGCCCGGGCGCGGCGGCGCCCCGAGGGGGCTGCGCTCCCGGATCGACGGTCATGCTCGCTCCTCACTCCGACGACGACGGCGACGACGATGACAAAGACAAAGACCGGCCAGCCCCACCCCAGCCTACGAACGACAGAGCCCCCGCACCCCGGACGCCCGAAATCCGACCTCGTGACGCGTCACACCCGCCGCGCCACCAGCACGAACCCCCCGACGATCGCCCCGATCAGCAGTACCGCCAGGCACCCGACGCCCCCGGCCACCACCGCCACCGGCACGCTCGACGTATTCTCCGCCACGGCCGACGCCGAGGACTGGGCCGAGGACTGGGCCGACGGCTGCGGAGACGGGGTCGGCGGCAACGTCGTCGTGAGCGCCGCCACCGGGTTCACCACGCCGTAGCCGTACGGTCCGTCCGGGCCGGGCTCTCCCCGGTCGTCCGCCGTCTGCCGGATCCGCCGGTAGAGCTGGACGATGTTCTCGTCCGGGAACTTCGCCATGATCAGCGCCATCACGCCGGCGGCGATGGCCGTGCAGTTGCTCGTCCCGGTGCTGGTGTAGTACCCGCCCTCGCGGGCCGCCGGAATGTCCGCGCCCGGCGCCGAAATCCCGTTCGCCAGCGCGATCTGCTGCAGGCTCGACACACCCTTGCCGTCCCGGCCGACCGCCGCTACCGGCATGGCTCCGTTGTAGTACTCGAGGGCGCTGGGCCCGGTGTTCCCGGTCGCCACCATCACCGGCACGCCTCGTTTCCAGGCCTGCTTGATCGAGTCCTCGATCAGGTCGCTCGTCGACGACTGCAGCGAGATCGAGATCAGGTCGGCGCCCTTGCTGAGCGCCCAGTCGATGCCGGTCGAGATCTCGCGTGGGCTGCCTTGCCCGACCGGCCGGGTGATCTTGATCGGCAGGATCTTCGCCTCGGGCGCGATACCGAGGATGCCGTCCTCACGATTCGGGCCGTGCCCGTGTCCGGCGATCAGCGCGGCCATCGACGTGCCGTGATAGTCGGTGTAATACTCGCCGCGCACCGCCGGTTTGCCGGTGAAGATGTCGACGCCCGGCAGCACGTTGCCGGTGATGTCGGCCTGCGTCGGGTCCACACCGGTATCGACGACGGCGACCGTGATGCCCTTGCCCTTCGTGAGCCGGTGCGCCTCCGGGATCCTCAGCGCGGCGAGTTGCCACTGCTTGCTCCGGACCGAGTCGGCCTGCGCCGCCGTCGGCGCGGTGCCGGCCACGGCGAGCGTGCTGACCGCGAGGACGAATCCCGCGGTCAGCACCCGCGCGGCCCGGTTCACGACCGGCCCAGCGCCGGCCCCGGATGCTGCGCGACCGGCGCGTCGGAACGTTCGATCACTGCGGGCGCGGACTCGACCGGCGCGAACATCTCCTCGGCCTCCGCCACCGTGTCGGGCCGGGCGCGGTGCGCGTCGACCGCAGGACGGGTGTCGACCTTGTGGGCGCCTTCGCGCCCGGCCCGACCGGTGAGCTCCGGACGGACGGTCCGTTTGCGGTCGCCGCTGAGCGGCTCGTTCGACGTCGGCCCGCCCGGCTGACGGCGGCCACCGAGCGACGGCTTGGCCGGTGGCCGGACGTGCGGCTCGTCCATCTCCGGGAGAGTGCTCGGCGTGCTCCGCCGGAACTCCGGCGGTTCGGTGACGCCCGGTGTCCGACGGGTGGGGGGCGCGCCGGTGCGGCCGGGCAGCCGCGGCTGCCCCGCACCAGGACGCCCGGGTGCCCCACGTCCAGGCGCGCCACGACCCGGGGCACCGTGACCCGGGGCTTCGGGCTGACCCAACCGGCCCTTGCGCCCGTCCAGACCCGGACGAGCACCGTTACCGGCCCCGGGACGCCCGGGGGCACCGCGTCCGGAGTTCGGCGTACCGGGCGCGCCCGTTCGCCCGGGCAGCGTCGGCTTGGCCGGACCGGCGCCGCGGCCGCCCTTGGCCTGCGGGCTACCGGGCAGGCGCGGGGTGTTGGGCGGGTTCGGGCCGCCACCGCCTCGTCCGGCGGTGCGGCCGGGAAGCGTCGGCTGGGTCGGACGGGCGGGGCCGCCTGCCTTGCCCGGCCCACCCTTGCCGGGCGCGCCCGGAGGGGTCAGCGTCGGACGGGTCGGCAACGTGCGCCCGGCGCTCGGCGGCGGAAGCGGCAACGGACCGGGCGCGACCGGGGGCGTGCCCGGCGGCAAGACCGGCGTCGGCGCGGGCAGCACGGCCGGCGGTGGCGCCGGCGGCGCACCGGCCAGCTGGATCGGCGGCTTTGCCGGCGGCGTCCCGGGCTTGGTGACGGGCGGGGGAGCCGGCGGCGCGGCGGCCGCGACCGGAGGCGGAGCAGCGGGAACGGCTCCGCCGGGGACCGGCGGAGGTGCGCCCGGACCGGCTCCGGGAGCCGAGGGCTTCGGGCCGAGGGACCCCGGGTCGACGGTCCGGAACGTGGTCGGGCCCTTGAACTTGCCGGGCAGGCTCACGCCGGTCGACGCGGCCCCGGTGAAGTGGTTGGCCAGGCCCTGGACGAGCGGTAACGCCTGCCTCGTGTACTTCTGATCGATCTCTTCCTGCGAGATCGAGTCGCGAGTTGCGGCGTAGGCCTTGTCGCCGAGGCTGCCCGGAATGATGTGGTGCTTACCCAGAAAGCCGATCCAGTCGTCTTTGTCGTTCGGCTGGATGAACGACTTCTTGTCGGCGTCGCGCTTGGCCTTCTCGGTCTTCGACTCGGCCAGCCAGTCTTTGTACAGCTTCTCGACCTTGGGCTTCGTCGTCCGGATGTCGGAGGCGAGCCGGTCGATCGTCGCCGCGTTCTTCGTCGCGGCCTCGATCCACTGGTCGAGCGAGTAGAGCGATCCGCCGACACGCTCGAGGAATGCGCTGGCGGCCTCACCGGTCCACTCCGGAGCGAGCTTGCCGCCGTGCCGGGACAGGCCGTTCTTGGCCGCGGTGAGCTGCGTCGACAGCGTCCGCCAGGACTGCGCGAGCTTGGCGATCTTCTCCGGGTCGAGCCCGGCGATCATCGGCCACAGCGCGCGGATGTGCGCGATGTTGTCGGTGTCGCCCCAGTCGGTGGCCCGCGGGGTGGGATACCGCCCCTCGGGTATGTACGTGTCGTTCTCGGCTACGCGGACGCTGCCCGGCTCCCACGTGTAGCCGTAGTAGTTGTCCCCCACGGGTACTCCTCCGCTACGGCCTGGTCAGATCTGCAATGCCGGGGTCTGGTAATCGTCCGAGTCGGCGTCCGGGATGCCGGGACCGCCACCGGGGTGGGCCGGGCGTTCGCCGGTGCCGGTCGGGACGGGCGCGTCGGGATCGCCGGGCTGGCCGCCGGGGCCCCGCTTCTCGTCGGTGGCGGCGGCCTGCGTCGTCTCGGGGTTGCCCGGCTGCTGGTCGCCGGGGCGCGGGATGAACGCGTCGACGACGTTGTCCATCGTGACGCCGCTCAGCGCGTCGCCGTCGCGGTACTGGAGCGCGATGCCCTGCGCGGCGTAGCCGAGCGAGGTCAGCCCGAGGATCGCCTCGCTGGCGAACCGGCCGGCCGCCTGCGAGTAGTTCGACATCAGGCTGCCGAAGTAGATGGCCTCACCGAGCGGAGGGACGGTGCCCGTCCAGCCGCCTTCGCCGCGGTCGCTGAAGGCGAGCGCCCCCTGCGACATCTCGACGGCGAAGTTGCCGCCCAGCCCATTGGCCAGATCCTTGGTGCCGATGTCTTTGACCTGCGCGCCGAACTCGTGAATGGCATTCAAGCTGGCGCGGATGTTGCCGTCGCGGTCAGCCATCGCGTTTCCCCGTTTCTGCGGTTGCTGAGCGTTTCGTGCGAAGGGTATCGAGGTGCGCTAGTACTACCGGGTGTCTTGAGATAACTGTGAACTATCGCAGAGCCTCGTCGAACGTGGAGTAACCACGGCTCGTCGCTTCCGAAGGTTCACTCCGACGGATCGAGCCAGCCGAGTTGGACGAGCCGGGCACCGTCCTTCCGGGTCACCATCCAGGCCCGACCGGGCGGCAGCGCCTGGGGCCGGATGTTGCCGAGCAGGACGCCTTCGTCGCGGTCGCCGGACATCACCAGACCCGGCGATCCCAGCTCGCGCAGCCGCATCACGAACGCTTCGTAGAGCGCCCGGCTGGCGCCACCACTGCGCCGGGCGATCACCAGGTGCAGGCCGATGTCGCGAGCCTGGGCCAGGACGTCGAGCAGCGGCGCGAGCGGGTTCGTCGACCCGGACGAGACCAGGTCGTAGTCGTCGACCAGCACGTAGAGGTCGGGCCCGCGCCACCAGCTGCGGTCGCGCAGCTGCTCCGGCGTGACGTCCGGCCCCGGGAGCCGGTTGTGCATGACGGTCGCGACCTCGTTGATGATCTCCTCGGTCACCGGCGCCGACGTGCCGTAGCCGATCAGGTGCTCGGCCGAGACCGCGCCGAGCAGGCTTCGCCGGTAGTCGACGACGATCAGGCGGGCCTGGTCGGTCGCGTGCGTGTCGGTGATGCGCCGGGCCAGCTGACGCAGGAACCCGGTCTTGCCCGACTCGGAGTCGCCGAACAGCAGGAAGTGCGGGTCGGTGGCGAAGTCGACGTACACCGGCTGTAGATCGTTCTCCGCGATACCGATCGGCACCCCGGGCACGCGGTCGTCCACGGCCGCGGTGATGTCGGCGTACGGCACGGTCGCGGGCAGCAGCCGGACCCTCGGCGCCAGCGGGCCGGCCCAGGCGTTGGCGACGTCTTGCACGAGCTTGGCGACGCCGTCGGCCAGGTCGGTCGTCTCGGCCCGGCTGTCGGCCCGGGGCAGTGCGGCGAGGAAGTGGAACTTGTCGACGGTGATGCCCCGGCCCGGCGTGTTCTCGGGCACGTTCAGCGCGGTGCGCCGGTCGAGATAGGAGTCGGACGGCTCGCCCAGCCGGAGCTCGAGGCGGGTGCCGAGAATGTCGCGCAGTGCCGGGCGCAGGTCGAGCCAGCGGGTCGCCGACACCACCACGTGGATGCCGTACGAGAGGCCCCGGTTGGCCAGGTCGGTGACGCCCGCTTCCAGCTCTTCGAACTCGTTGCGCAGCGTCAGCCAGTTGTCGACGACCAGGAAGACGTCGCCGAACGGGTCGTCGGCGAAGTCGCCCCGGGCCTTGCGCCTGCGGTAGGTGGCCATGCCGTCGATCGCGTGGCGCGCGAAGCGCCGCTCGCGCTCGAGCAGCAGCGTGCGCAGCTCGGCGACCGTGCGGCGGACCTCGCCCGCCTCGAGCCGGCTCGCCACCCCACCGACGTGCGGCAGATCGCGCAGGGCGGCCAGCGAACCGCCGCCGAAATCGAGGCAGTAGAACTGGGCCTCGACCGGCGTGTGGCTGAGCGCCAGCGACGTGATCACCGACCGCAGCACGGTGCTCTTGCCGCTCTGCGGGCCGCCGACCACGACCGCGTGGCCCAGGCCGCCGGCCAGGTCGAGCGTCAGCAGGTCGCGCCGCTGCTCGAGCGGGCGGTCGACCAGGCCGATCACCGCGCGCAGATTCGCGCGCCAGCCGGGATCGCCCACCGTGAGGCCGCGCCCCGGTTCGACCCCGAGCGGTGGTAACAGCTGGTCGAGCGTCGCCGGCTCCTTCAGGGGCGGTAGCCAGACCTGGTGCGCCGGTGTGCCGCGGCCCTGCAGCCGCTCGACCATGATGTCGAGCAGGCTCTCGCCGATGCCCTCGTCCGGATCCGGAGCGGCCTTCGCGGCCGGCTCGTCCTCGCGCCGGGGGGCCTGATACGCGGTGGAGAACGCCATCACCGGGGTGCGTTCCGCGCCCGCCCCGCCGCCGCGGTGGCCGCCTTCGCGGTAGACGCCGGAGACGTACGCGGCCCGGAACCGCGTCATCTCCTCCATGCCGAACTTCAGGTACCCGTGGCCGGGCGCGCGCGGTAGCTCGTAGGCGTCCGGAACGCCCAGAACGACGCGGCTCTCCATCGAGGAGAACGTCCGCAGGCCGATCCGGTAGGAGAGGTGCGTGTCCAGGCCGCGCAAGCGGCCCTCCTCCAGACGCTGCGACGCGAGCAGCAGGTGGACGCCCAGCGACCGGCCGACGCGGCCGATCTGGACGAACATGTCGATGAAGTCGGGCTTGGCCGAGAGCAGCTCGCTGAACTCGTCGCAGACGATCATCAGGCTGGGCATCGGGACCAGCGGAGCGCCGGCCGCGCGGGCCTTCTCGTAGTCGCGCAGCGACGCGTAGTTGCCCGCGCTGCGCAGCAACTCCTGGCGGCGCAGGATCTCGCCGTTGATCGCGTCGGTCATGCGGTCGACCAGCGGTAACTCGTCGGCGAGGTTCGTGATCACCGCGCTCGTGTGGGGCAAGCGGTCGAGCTTGGTGAACGTCGCGCCGCCCTTGAAGTCGACCAGCACGAAGTTCAGCAGCTCGGACGAGTGCGTCGCGGCCAGCGCGAGCACGAGCGTGCGAAGCAGCTCGCTCTTGCCGGAACCGGTGGCGCCGATGAGCAGGCCGTGCGGGCCCATGCCGTCCTGCGCGGACTCCTTCAGGTCGAGCTCGACCGGGCTGCCGTCGGCGCCGATGCCGATCGGCACCCGCAGCCGCTCGCGGTTGGGCCGGGGCCGCCAGGCCGTCGACGGGTCGAGCAGGCGCGGATCGCCCATCCCGAGCAGCTCGCCCAGCTCGAGCTCGTTGGTCATCGGCCGCTCGCCGCGGGCGCCGGCCGAAAGTCGCAGCGGGGCGAGCTGCCGGGCCAGCGCCTCGGCCTGGACGACGCCCATCCGGTCGGCCGCGCCGATCTCGGCCTCGCCGTCCATCGTGGCGCTGCGCAGCCGGCCCGCGCGGTCGACGTCGAGCACCAGCGTCGTCGGGTCGAGCAGGCGCGGGGGAGGGTTGCCGATGTCGATCAGCGTGACGCCCTCGATGCCGCCGTCGGTGACCAGGTGGTCGGAACCGGCCGGGTCGGCGCCGTCGAGGATCACGACCAGGTGCGGCGACACCTCCTGCCCGGCGCCGGTCGGGTTGAACCGCGGACGCCCGGACAGCACGTCGTCGAGCATCGCCTCGGCCGCGAGCACGGTGGGCGCGACCAACCGCACCGGGCCCAGCGCGTCGGTGCGCTCGGGATGCTGGGCGTGCGGCAGCCACTTGACCCAATCCCAGCCGGCCAGCCTTTCCGGGGCCGCGCAGACGACCACTCGTACGTCGTCCGGAGCATGGAAAGTACTGACCTGGGCCAGCAACGAGCGGGACACCCCGCGCACGCCCTCGGCGTCCCCACGCAGGTAGATGCGGGAGAAACCGTTCAAGGCCAGCGCGACCGGCATGTCGGACACCACCGCGTACGTGGTGACGAAACGGCGGAGAGCCTGGGCGCAGAGCGGTTCCAGGTCGTCCATCTGCTGGACCGGCGGCGTGATCATCGGGGTCGCGAGGTCCTGCGGACCGAGACCGATGCGGACGACGGCGAAGTCTTCGTCGGTGGGGCGGCGCTCCCAGAGCCGGTAGCTCTGGGCCGAGGTCCAGAGCGCGGCCGGCTCGGGATGGCGGTAGAACATCGCCTCGCGCTGGGCTTGGACCACATTGCGGGTCTTGCGCCGCAGCTGGGCGAGGTGGCGCATGTACTCGCGCCGCTGCGCCGCCATCTCCTGCTTGCTGGGCTGACCGGAGTACGAGCCCATCTGGCTGCCGAGCATGCCGACTGCCGACAGGCCGAAGAGGCCGCCGGTGATGTAGCGCAGCGTGCCGCCGCCGGTGCCCGCGAACATCAGCGCCATCGCCGCCGAGCCCGCGAGCATCGGCAGCATGGTCATCATCTGACCCCAGGCGCGGCCGGTGGCCGGCGGAATCGTCGGCGGGGACTCCAGCAGCAACTCGCCCTCCGGGAAATCCGGCGCAGGGCGACGCGGTGGCCGCTTGACGATGACCGTGCCCAACGATCCTCCCCGTGGATTTGGCTTGGCGCCCATCGTAAGGAAAGAGCGGCTACGGTCGTCTCCGTTAGCGAACAGCTGTGGATAAAGGAGGGGTCCGTGCCGACGACCAGCGCCGATGGGCTCGCGCGAGTGACGCTGGCAGCCCCGAGGCGCCGGGTGGACCTCGCGTTGCCCGAGGCGCCTCCGCTCGCCGAGTTGCTGCCGGTGCTGCTGCGGCACGCGGGGGAGGGGCTCGCCGACGACGGCCAGGCGCACGGTGGCTGGTCTCTGCGCCGGGCCGACGGTGAGCCGCTGGATCCCGAGAAACCCCTCGGACTGCAGGACGTCCGCGACGGCGAGGTCCTGCACCTCGTCCCCCGCCGGACCGAGTGGCCCGAGCTCGACTACGACGATCTGGCGGACGCGGTGGCCGCGGGCGCTCGTCGGCAGGGACGGGCGTGGTCACCGTCGTCGACGCGGGTCGCCGGGCTCGCGGTCTCGTGCCTGCTGCTCCTGCTGGGGCTGGCGACCGTGTTGTATTCGGGGCTGTCGCCGCTGGTCGTGGGCGTCGTGCTGCTGTCGATGGCGGTGTTGTTCGCGGTGGTCGGGGGCGTGCTGTCGCGGGCGTTGTCGGATTCGGTGGCCGGTGCGGTGGTGGCCGGAGTCGGGCTGCCGTACGCGTTCGTGGGTGGGGCGGTCGTGCTGGCTTCCTCGACGCGGGTGCTGACGTTCGGGGCCGGGCACGTGCTGGTGGGGTCGGTCAGCATGGTGTTCGTCGCGGTCGTCGGGTATCTGGCGGTGAGCGACGCCGGGTTCGTGTTCGTCGGCGGGATCGTCGCCGGTCTGCTGGGGCTGCTCGGCGGGGTGCTGCCGTACGCGGGGGCGTCGTCGGTGGGGGCGGCGGCGGTTGTCGTCGGGTTGGCGCTGCTGATCGTGCCGACGCTGCCGTTGATCGCGATGCGGCTCGGGCGGGTGCCGCTGCCGACGTTGCCGCGGTCGACCGACGAGCTGATGACCGAGACCGTGCTGCCGGCCCGGCGGGTGGTGTATGCCGCGGTGGCGCGGTCGGACGACGTGCTGACCGGGGCGTTGCTCGGGGTGTCGGTGGGGTTGGGGTTGGGTTCGCTGGTGTTGCTGCGGGCCTCGGACGTGACGGCGACGGTGCTGGTCGTCGTGGTGGCGGCCGCGGTGCTGCTGCGGGCCCGGTTGCTGGCGACGATCCGGCAGCGGGTGCCGTTGTTGGTTGCGGGGTTGGTGGGGTTGACTGCGGTGGCGTTCGCGCCGGCGTTCGGTGGGGCGGCGATGCGGTTGACCGTGGTGACGCCGGTGTTGGTGGTGGTGGCGGCTTTGGTTCTGGCTGGGGGTCTCGCGTACAGCCGGCGGCCGCCTTCGCCGTATTTGGGGCGGATCTCGGATCTGCTGGATGTGCTGCTGGTCTTGGCGGTCGTGCCGCTGGTGTGCGGGGTGCTGGGCCTCTACGGCTACGTCCGGGGCCTGGGCGGCTAGATTCCGGGTCGCCGCGTTGTGGCCGGATCGATCGGCCGGCCGGCGTAGTCGGCGAACTGGACTTCGGTGCCTGCACGCACCGAGGGCAGAGGTTCCTCACCTCGGATGAGGCGGACGATGGCCCAATCGAAGTCTTCGGCGAGGTAGTAGCTGCCGTTGTAGTCGCCGATGAAGACACGCCCGTCGTGGCCGACGACGACGTCGCCGGGATCCGGCGGGTCGAGCTCGGCTACCGGCGTGACGGGTTGGTCCTGCCAGATCGAGATCCCGGCGAAGCGGTCCATCTCGGGATCCGTATCGATCGGATGCACTCGCCAGGTGTTGCCGGGAACGCCGATCGTCAGCCCGCCGAACTCGGCGAGGATCGGCCGGGCCGCGTCCGAGACCCGGAGTACGGGCGGATCGTCCTGGGTGAGCTCCTGGATCCGCCGATCAAACCGGTCGATGTCGGCGTCGGGGATTTGGCGGCCCGGATACCAGCCGGCCATCCGTAAATTCGCCTCGACCTGATGCGGGAAGCGGGCGGGCATCGTGTCAGGGGCCGGGGCGCCGGGTCGTGCTCGGATCGATGGGCCGCCCCGCGTAGTCGGTGTAGTAAATCTGACCGTCTTCCTTGATCGACGGCAGATCAGATCGCTCGCCGCGACCGAGCCGAACCAGCGCCCAGTCGGCATCCTCGGCGAGCAGGAAGAGGTTACTGAAATCTGCGAGCCAGACCCTTCCGTCTTCGGACATCACGAGCTCGCTGGCGTAGTGCGCGTCGATCCATCCGATGGGCGTAACGGGCTGGTCGAGTAGTTCTTCCAGGTAGGAGAACAGATCGACGACGGGAGCGTGCTCCTGTGGCTGCAAAGACCAGCTGTCCTTCGGTGTGCGCGCCACCGTCAAGCCACCGAACTCGGTCAGAAATCCGCGGGCGGCCGGCACGACTCCCATCGCCGTCGGCTCATCGGCCGTGAGCTCCCGCAGATGGTCCGCGTAACGGTCGAGATCCGCCTGCGCGACAGCGCGGCCCGGATACCAGCCGGCTTTTCGTAGGTGGGCTTCTACGTCCTCGGGGAAGCGGCCCGTCGGGGTCGGGGTGCTGCGGGCGATTATTTCGTCTATCGGTAGTGGGGGCCACGCCGTCACCTCGCCCGAGTCTCGGGCCACCACGACCCGCGCGTCGCCCACTCGATCGGGCGGCACGGTCCGGTCCACTGCCGGCGGCGCGGCCACCCACGCCACCCACCCCGCCTCGAACTCCCGCATCTCGACGCGCCCGACCGGCGCCCCCAGCCACCGGGCCGCCCGCTCCGCTGCTTCCTCGCGGCTGACTATGACGATCTCCTCACCGTCGCAGAACCCACCCGAGAGACACCCGAGACCCACCCGAGTATCCCGAACCCCAGCCACCCCCGAGCCGTGCAGACCCCGGATCTCTATGGTGAGAACTCCGGGCCAGACCGGCAGGGAAGGGCGATGGCTTCCAGGAAAGACCAGCTCCAGTCGTACCAGTTCCTGGTGCAACGGTTCGTGTCCGCGCTGATCATGCGCGAGACCGACCCGGCCCAGGTGCCCTTCCGGCGACTCGCCGGGGCGGCGTTCGCCAGCATCATGGTCGCCGTGCTCGCGCTCGCCGGCGTCGGCATCTACGGCCTCTTCCGCCCGGGCGGCGACACCTCCTGGCAGAACGGCCAGGCGATCGTCGTCGAGAAAGAGACCGGCACCAAGTTCGTCGTCATCGAGGGCACTCTCCATCCGGTGGCGAACTACGTGTCGGCCGTCCTCATCCAAGGCAGTACGCAGACGAACTCGGTCTCCCGGAAGTCGCTGGTCGGCTATCCGCGCGGAGCGCGGCTCGGGATCGCCGACGCGCCGGACTCGCTCCCCGACGTGGATCAGCTGCTCGGCAGTCCGTGGTCGCTCTGCATGCAGCAACAGAAGGACGCGGCCGGCGCGGACGTCCCGGCCGGTGTCCTCGGGGTGGGCGTCGCCCCGATCGGCGGGCACCCGCTGGCGCGCAAGGGCGTGGTCGCGCAGGAGCGCGGGTCCGGTGACTTCTGGCTGATCACGAACGACCACCGCTACCCGATCACCGACTCCAAGGCCGTGCTGAAGGGCCTCGGCTTCGCGCAACAGGCCCCATTACCCGTGACCCGCGCCTGGCTCGGCGCGATCCCCGCGGGCGGCGGCCTCGCTCCGCTCGACCTCGCCGACATCGGCAACTCCTCCAACGCGCGCCCGGACGCCCGGATCGGCCAGATCTTCAGCGCCAAGCCCGGCAACAACGCGGCCCCGGCGTTCTACGTCGCCACCGCCACCGAGCTCCAGTCGATCACCCCGCTCCAGAAAGACATCCAGATCGCCGACGACGCGACCAACGCGGCCTACCCCGACGGCAACCCGACCCCGATCGAGATCCCGGTCAGCGACGCCCCCGATCCCAAGCCGGCCGACACGAGCGACGACGCCCCGCCGGTCGCCGCGCCCGACGCCGACACCCAGGTCAGCCCGAAGTCTGCGACCTGTGCCACGTTCAGCACCGCGGACGGGACGCCGACGATCGTCGTCGACAGCGAGCCGCTGAAGTCGTCGGCGACCGCGGCCCTGCCCGCCTCGACCGACGGCGAGGCGCTCGCTGACCGGATCGACGTCGAGCCCGGCCGGGCCGCGCTGGTGCGCGCGCTGTCGTCGCCGACCGCTGGCGACGGCACGTCCTACCTGGTCACCGACGACGGACGGGCGCATCCGCTGGCCAGCGCGGACGTTGCGGCGACGCTCGGATACGGCACGGTCCGGCCGGTCGACCTCCCCTCCTCACTCGTCGCGAGGCTGCCCGTCGGCAGCGCGCTCGATCCGAAAGCTGCCACAAAACCGGTTCCGTCGAACTGATTTCCACAGGCAGCCGTGTAGTTACGGCGACCGGTGAATTACCGCCGTTCTCTCGGTCCCGCTGGCGACCGGGGGTTACGGTCGCTGCGAAAGCGACGCCAAGAGAGTCCCGAGACCCACGGGACAACGGACATCCGACGGGGTGAGGCTTCCGATGAGCAACATGCGCGCTAATACCGCGACGATGGTGAAGACCGAAAAGGACGTCGATGGCGTCGCTGACCGGCTCACCTCCATGCTGACCGGCCTGATGAACGAGCTGACGCCGCTGCAGTCGGCGTGGGTCGGTCAGGGCGGTACGTCGTTCCAGCAGGTCCGTGAGCGGTTCGACCAAGACATGGCCAAGCTGAACCACTCGCTGCGGTCCCTGGCCGAGGCGGTCGGCACGTCCGGCCGCACGTACGAGGTCAGCGACGAAGAGATGAAGTCCGAGATGCAGGCAGCCGGTGCATCCGCCGGTTCGATCACCGCTGCGCTGCAGCTCTAGAACGGGGGAAATCCAATGCCGACTTCTGACGAGATCGCCGTCAACTTCGCGTCGCTCACCAAAGCGGCCGAAGACATCCAGAGCGCGATCGGCAAGATGACGTCCGAGCTCGACGGGCTCGAGAAGGGCGTCCAGCCGCTGCTCGCGACCTGGGACGGCGAGGCCAAGGCCGCGTACCTGGCCCGCAAGCGGGAGTGGGACAACGCGTCCGCCGACCTCACCCAGCTGCTGACCGGCATCAAGGGCGCGGTCCTCAAGTCCGCCGAGATCATGCACGCCCGCGAGAAGCAGAACGCGAACATGTTCGGCGGCGGCGCCTAGGTTCCGCTTCCGGGGCGCTTCCGCGCCCCGGTTGCTCAGCGCTTGACCGGACCGAAGAGGTCCTCCGGGTTGCCCACCGGTTCCGCCGTTTCTTTGGTGGACGCCACGGGAGCCGGCCGTTCGGCGCGCCAGCCGTGCCGACGGCCCCGGGGAACGATCACGGCAGCGACGCCGAGTCCGATCAGGACCGCGAGACCGGCCAGCGCGATCCACAGCGCGACGATCGGCGTCGCCGGCCGGTCGTCGTCGAGGCCGGTGGGCTGGGGCGGTGGAGAGAGCGGTGTGCCGAGCGCACCGGTCCTACCGTCCGCCAGCCGTTCGGTGACCGCCCGGTACGGGTCGACGACGCCCGCACCGAAGCCGGCGTCCGGGGCACCCGCTCCGGGGTCGGCGGTCGTGATCACCTGGCGGGCCACGTCGGCCGCCGACAGAGTGGGCGACGCCGCCCAGACCAGCGCCGCCGTCGCCGCCACCAGCGGCGTCGCGAAGCTGGTGCCGCTGACGATCGCGTGGCCGCTCACCCGGGTGGCCGCGAGCACCTGATCGCCCGGCGCGACCAGGTCGACGTACGGCCCGATCTGCGACGCGGCGAGGAGTTGACCGTTCGGCCCGATCGCGCCGACCCCGATCACCCCGTCGTACGCGGCCGGGTAGGGAGTCTGGTCCGGCTGGCCGTCCTTGTGTCCGTTCCCGGCCGCCGCCACGACGAGCACGTTCGCGGCCACCGCCCGTTTGATCGCCGCCCGCACCTCCGGGTCGTCCCGGTAGAGCACGAGGGAGAGGTTGATGATCTTCACGTCGGCCTGCACCGCGTCGTCGATCGCTTCGGCCAGCCCGGTCTCGGACACGGTGTTGCCGCTGCCCGGTTCGGCGCCCGGCTCCTGGTCGGTGATGCGGATCGGCATGATCTTGGCGTCCGGGGCCAGGCCGCGGAACCCGACGCCGTCGACCGGACGGGCGGCGATCAGGCTGGCGACGGCGGTGCCGTGCGAGACGCAGTCCAGGGTCCCGTCCGCACCCGGATCGAGCAGGTCGCGGCCGGGCACCATCGCGTTGCGGAGCTGCGGATGATCGTCGTCGGAACCGGAGTCGATGACCGCGACCGTCACCCCGCCGCCGCGGCTGAACCGCCAGACGCGGTCGGGCCCGAACAGCTTCTGCTGCCAGGGAACCTGGCTGACGACCGGGCCGGGGCGCACCGGGTTGGAGCAGCCGGGCGCGGCCGCGGCCGGGGCGCCGACCGCGGTGGACGCCAGCACCGCGCCGAGCACCAGTACCGATGCCGTCGGCCGTCGCATGTCCGTCACCCCGTCCGTCGCTCGTTTCGGAGCGGATCGTATCCGCGGGGCGTCACCCGTTTAGTAATGTCGGCCGGACGCGAGAAAGTCTCGAGGGGCCGAGCACGGAGGGGAAGGCTGCACGTCGTGGACCCACGAGGCTTACAAGCGCGAGCCGACGAGCTGATGGGCGAGTTCCAGCGCCTGCGGAACGGCGTCGGCGAGTTGCAGCGGCAACTCCAGGCGATCAAGGTCGTCGTCCATTCGCCGGACCGGTTGGTCACCGCGACGCTCGGCCCGCGCGGACAACTCGTCCAACTGGATCTGGACCCGCGGATCTACCGCGACACCAACTCCCGCAAGCTGGCCGCGACGATCACCGAGACGATCCAGGAAGGTGCTCGGCAGGTCGCGGAGCGAACTGCCGAGCTCTGCCGTCCGTACCTGCCGGAGCAGGACGTCCGGGCGCAGCTCAACGGCGACCTGGATTCGTTCTTCACCCGGCTCGACAACGACGTGATGGGTGGTGACGCGTTCCGATGACCGACGGAAACACGTTCCTGCGGCCGAAGGAAGCGGCCGACGCCGCACGCCGGCTCACGGCCATCGCCGACGACCTCGAGCGGAAGATCAGCGGCTCGGTCGGGCGGATTCGCGCGATTCACGGCAAGGGCAACGCGGTCTGGGGCGGCGACGAGCCGGGCCAGAAGTTCGTGGAGAACTACGACAAGGGCGGCAACGGCGCGGCCAGCAAGACGCTGGAGGCCGCGACCCGGTACACGGACGTGTTCGGCGATGTCGGTCCGCTGGTCAGCAAGGCGGTGCAGGGAACGGTCGACATCGACCAGGCGCTCGGCGACGAGATCAAGAAGCTGACGGCGCAGCCGGTGGCTCCTCCGCCCGAGATCTGACCGGGGGCGACGGGGGCCCATGGCTGTCTGGAAGCCGGACTTCGGCGAGTACGACTACGTCTGGGACTTCATCTGCGGGGTCTCGGCCGGTAACCCGTGGCCCGAGGGCAATGAGGACGACCTGTGGGTTCTCGCTGACGAGTGGGGGCAGATCAGCGAGGCGCTGAGCGACGCGCTGGGCGAGGCCGGCCCGGTCGTGCAGGACCTGCTGTCGGCCTGGGGCGGCGAGTCGGGGTACTCGTTCCTCGGGCTGTGGGAGGCGCTCGGGCAGTCGCCGGAGTCGGGGCTCGGCGCGGTGGCGGACATGGCCCGGTCGCTCGCCGACACGAGCGACAACGCGGCGCTCGAGCTGCAGTACAACAAGCTGACGACGCTGATCACGGTCATCATCACGATCATCAGCGTGTTCATCGCGCTGCTGGCCGCGTTCTTCACCGCGGGCGGCTCGACGGCCGCGATACAGCCGATCATGATGGGCGGGCGCGTCGCCGTCCAAGCCGCGTTCAAGCAGCTGCTGAAGAACATCGCGCGCAAGATCATCGAGAAGGAGCTCCGGAAGGAGCTGCTGAAGAAGCTGGCCAAGGAAGCCGCGGAAGAGCTCGTCGAGGAGCTGATCGAAGAGGTCGTTCTGGTCGACGGCCTGGCGCAGGCCTACCAGATGATGACCGGCAAGCGGGACCACTGGGATTTCCAGAAGACCGCCGCGTCGGCGATCGGTGCGACCGCCGGTGTGCCGATCGGAATGGGCGTCGCGCCCGCGATGCAGTGGGCCAAGAAGGGTGTCGGCCGGGCCGTGACCGGCCGGCTGTCGGACTCCGCGATCGACCGGATCAACCGCGGGATCACCCGGGTGAATGCGCCGTCCACGAAGGTCGGTGGGCTGGGTAAGCACGTGCTGGCGACGCCGGGCCAGGCGGTGTCGGTGGGGCTCGTGAACAGCGTGACGTCGCCGACGGCGAGCTGGATCGGCAATGGGGTGGTGTACGGGAACTGGGATTACCCGGTCGATTCGATCGTGAGTTCGGCGCTGGCCGGGGCGAGCCGGGCGAACACGATTTCGCCGCCGCAGCTGGCGTCGGCGGCGATCACCGGTGGGGGGAGTGGGTTCCGGGAGACGTTGCTCGGGGGGCATGGGCCGGAGTTGTCGTTGGCCGGGACGGATGGGGGGACGCTGACGGCGCCTGGTCCGGAGTCCGTTGATTTCGGGGATGGGGGGTCGGGGGACGGGGTCGTTGTTGGTGGGGGGGATGGGTCGTCTTCGGGGGGCGGGCCGTCTGGGGACGGTGGGTCGTCTTCCGGGGGCGGGTCGTCTTCTGGGGGTGGGCCGTCGTATGGGGGCGGGTCGTCTTCTGGGGATTCTGTGCTTGCGGGGGGTGGGTCTGATTCTTCGTCCGGGGGCGGTGGAGGTAATGGGGGGCCGTCGGCTTCGGGTGGGGGGACGATTTCGGCGGCGTTGGCGCCGCCGATCAGCAGTGATCCGACTGCGGCGGGGGCGCCGGTAGCACCGGATCCTGGCCCGTCGCTGTCGCCGTCGCCGTCGTTTACGTCGGATCCGACGGCTGCGACGTTCGGGCCGGACGGGACGAGTGCACCGTCGCCAGTTTCTACGGATCAGGGGCCGCCACCGGGCGGAGACACGTCGACGAATGGTGCCGGCCCGAACACGTCGGTGCCGTCGCAGGTCGACTCATTCGACGCGGGGCCAGTACACACGTCACCGTCCCTAGACGCGAAGCCGGATGCGGTCGCGCCGGCCCAGAATCTCGACCCAACTCAGACCTTCACTAACGGCCAGCAATATGGCGTTCCAGTAGGCGGCGTTCCGGCGTATCAGCCCAACGCGGCTCCGCTGGCGCCGAACCCGACCGGCGCGCCGAACACGGCGGCGGCCCCGAGCACCAATTCAGCACCCAACCCGAGCGGACCGACAAGTCCGGCGGTGTCGTCCAACAACCAACCGAGTCCAGTCGCCAATTCGACGTCGCCTTCGACCACGCAGGTGTCATCGACTGCCCCGGCGCAATCGAGTTCCCAGGTCGTTTCCGGCCGTCCCGACTCAAAGCCGACCGATCTCACCGCTCAAACCGCGCCGGCCCCTACCGCCTCACCGACGCCCGCTCCGGCGCACGCCACCCCCGCGGCCAACGCGGCCACGAATCAGAGCGTTTCGCCCATCCCCGTGGCGCCGTTGTCGCCGGGGGCTTCGAACGTCTCGACGTCGGCATCGAATTCGAATCCGGCACCGAATTCGGATCCGGGTGGCCGCCGCCCAGAGCCCGAGAATCTGCCGCGACCGATACCGCGTTCATCTGGCCATACCGCGAACAATGGTTACTCCTACGACCTCCCGCCGCGCACCATAGACCCGAACAACAACCCGGATGATCAGATCGTGGGAGCTGTTCGGGAACTGGCCGACAAAGTACGTCAGGAGGCCAAAGACCAGAAGTGGGGAAGCAACTCACGCAACAAGATGATGCCCCGAAGTGCGTCCGCGCTTCTTACTCGCGACGGCGTGATCCGCGCTCACACGAGCATGAAGGGTATCTCCACAAATCCGCCTCTGCGGCATCCCTATCTCCTGGAAGTCCTCGATGCGATTCGCAACGAGCGTCCGGCGGACCATCCGACGCCGTCATGGCACGGGTTCTGCTCTGAAGTTGCGGTCATCTCGGACTTCCTGCATGCGTTCGACCAGTCCTACAGCGGGCCGGCCGATCAGCGTCACGACGCAGCGATGGCTGCGCTCTCGGGTGCGCGAATCGCGAGCGTCGAGATCGAGTGGGAAGAATCTGCGCACGGTAACAACAAGGAGCCGTGCGACAGTTGCCAGGACTTGCTACCCAGGCTTGGTATCGACGTGGTCGATGCTGGCAACCCGCCGCCGCCGACCGTAGATCCGCCGAGCGTTGGGCAAAACGCGCCGGATAGTCCGGCCGGGGGGCGGCCGTATGGGGAGCACGGTGGCCTCGACGTGCCGGATGCATCCGACCAGGCCGCCCTCGTCGACGCGGTTCCCACCTCCCCCGACGGCCGTCCCGAGCGCCACCCCCATCCCCTCGCCAAGTGGCTCGGGCTCGTCAACGACGGTGGGCCCTCGGCCACGTCCGCTCGCGCCAACAACTGCCTCGACACCTCGCTGAGCTTCCTGCGCACCTGGCTCGGCAACCCGCAGGTCTCGGCGCCCCGGACGGCCGACGTCGGAGCCGACGGAACGCCCTCCACGGCCGGCGAATCGAACGGGCGGCAGCGCGCCGAGGAGGCCCTCGGCGCCACGTTCCGGTACAACGGCGCGTCTCCCGGCGACGCGTTCAACGCGATCGCCGAGCAGCTTCGCAACGCTGGGCACGGGGCTTCGGCCGCGATCATCACGGGCACCGATCCGGCGCAGGGCGGCGGCGCTCACGCCTGGAACGCGGTCAACCACGACGGCACGATCTACTGGGTCGACGCCCAGGTCAGTTCCGTCTCGACCGACCCGCTGTACGTGGCCAACACGGACGGCGTCTGGTCGATCGCGCTGGACCCCGACGGCAACCCGCTCGATCCGTCCGCCCGACCGGCGGCGGCGCCTGACGTCACGTCCGCAAATGAACCGGCCGCACCCGCGGTCGCGCACTCGACCTTCACGCCCGACGGGCGTGGCGCGCACCTTCCCGACCTCGTGCGCGGCGAGCTGCTGGCCGCCGCCTCGCGGCTGCGGGCGGAGGACCTCGGCGTCGCGAGCGTCGAGGTCGACGGCACGTCGGTCACCGTCCGTCCGACCGATGGGCCACCCGTCGTGTTCGAGGCGCACGTCGGGACCGGGATGACCGACGTGGCCACCACCGCGCTGCGCGCGGGAACCCCCGGAGACCCGCACCTGACCTCGGTCAACGCCCGCGTCGCGGGAGAGCACCTGACCCGCGCATGGGTGCACGAGATCGCCCGGGCCCTGTCGGGCCAGTCTCCTGCGGTCGACGGACGCCTCGCCGAGCGGCGCTACCTGATTCGGACGCTCCGCGAGGCGGACAGCCGCGGCTCCTACATGTTCCAGACGCAGGAACTAGGCGATCTCGACGCCGACCTGCGCGCACTCGGGGTCGACACCAACGGGCTGCCGGGGCGCCCCGATCCGGCCGACGGCCTCCCGTTCCAGTCGGACAGCGACCGGGCGCTGTCCGAGCCGTGGACCGACGACACGGCGGTCGACACCGCGCCGCCATGGGAGCTCGAGGGGCGGCCGCCGCTGGTCGGTGACCTGGTGCCGCGTTCGGCGCTGGACGCCGGTCGGCTGCAGGACGCGATCACCGACGTGGTGCGGGATCGGCTGGTCGGGCCGTCGTACTCCGGGTTCACGGTGGAGCTGAGCCGGGTCAGCGTCGGGATGGACTACCTGACCGTCCAGGTGAACGTGCTCGACGCGGGCGGTCGCGAGTCCGGGTACGTGCACTTCTCGGTGTCGCGGACCGGCGAGGTGCTGTCGGCGAAGCTCGACGACATCCGGATGTCGACGCAGGGCCGCGGCTTCGCGACCGCTTTCAACACGGCGCTGAAGTCCTGGTACACGGAGTCCGGAGTCTCGCGGATCACGCTCCGAGCGACGCGCGTCGGCTCCTACGCCTGGGCGCGGTCCGGTTTCTACTGGGGATCGTCGGCCGCGGCGAACCTGCTGCTCGACAATCTGGCCTACGAGCGCAACGCGGTGAACGCGCAGATCGCGCTCGTGCGCGCGTGGTTCGACCGGCAGCCGGTGTCGCAGGAACGGCTGAATGCGCTGGCCGCGGCCTACCCGGGGGCGCAGCCGGCGGACGTGCTCGCGGATCTGGAGCGCCAGCGCGACGCGGCGAACGACTTGCTGCGGCGGGCGGCGATCGCGTCGTTCGGGCGGCGGGGGTTCCCGTCGCCGAACGATGTTGCGGTGGCCGGGCGGTCCGGGGTTGGGGAGGACTGGATCGGCCGGCGGACGATGATGGATGCGGATTGGCAGGGGGTGATGTGGCTCGATGGGTCTCAGCCGCCGGATGCTCCGGCGGGGGCCGCGCCCTCGGGCGTCAACCCGGCCCCGGATCCGTCGGGCGTCAACCCGGCCTCGGATCCGTCGGATCCGTCTGCTTCGGCGGAGACCGGTGACAGCCTGGCTCGTCCGGTGGAGAAGCAAACCGCCGGGGACGGATCCGGAGTAACGCCGGGGACGCTGATGATGCGGTCGGCGACGGCCGCTGATCTGGCCGCCGTGGGCTCACGCCCGGCGACCTGGAGCGATCTCGGCTTTCCCGGTGGCGTCGATGAGGTACCGAGAGCGGTCCGAGACGAGGATCTCCCGGAGAAGATCGCGCAGGCGCAGCCTCGTGCGCGGATGGTGGATCCGCGCGACATCACGTTCACCCAGCGCTCGATCAGCGAGAAGACCGGCAACGGGAAGCTGTCGGTCAAGGATCTGGCGGAGATCCTCGGGAATCCCGACCGCGGTTGGCGCGGTGCGCCGATTCACGGAGTGCGGTGGGGCGACGGGACGCTGACCAGCCTGGACAACCGACGGCTCACTGCGGCTCAGCGGGCCGGCCTCGAGGAAGTACCGTTCGTTCCGCACAGCCCGGACGAGCCACTCGAGGATTGGACGCACGACTGGGATTCGAAGCGTCGCCGGTTCGGCAAGCTGACGGTCGAGATCAGGCAGCTCGCCGACGGAACCTGGGTGGCCGGGGGAGACCAGGGCACTCTGGTCTATCCGATCGGTCACGTGCCGGAGACTTTCGGTGAGGCGGCCCTGTTCCGGGCGGCCGACGGTCGTGACCTCCTGCCTGCGAATCTCTTTGGCACCGACCGGAGGCCGGTCACGCTAGGCCGTCCCCCGGACAAGTCGTCGAAGCCGGGTATCACCCCGGAGCAGCGGGCGTCGATCGCGGAGTCGGCCCGCGCGGCGACGGAATCGGCTCCCGCGATCGAGGCGGATCTGAGCCGAATCAGCACCGAGGTCGACGAGAGTCTCGATCTGCAAGAGGGAGTCCAGCCGGCCTGGCCGATGTGGGCTGTGCGGGGCATCGATGCGCTGGGCTTCGACTACCTCGATGAGCTTCGGTTCTTCGACGATGGCAGCCAACCCCCGTCGATCTCGGACTTCATGTCCGAGCGAAGCGACGTACTGCAATTTTCGCTCCAGTTGCCGAGCGGAGCCGATTACCGCTCGGCCCTGATCGCGGTCGTCGAATCGCTGGGGCGGAGTGGCTACGAGGTCACCAGTGCGGTGAACGGCTGGCACGCCGGGAACCTCCACCAAGGGCTGCGGGTTTCCTTGAGGTCACCGCATGACGGTTGGCCGTTCGACCTGCTCTTCCCCACCGCGGCGTCCTCGTACGCCGCCGATGCGGGCACGAAGCTCGATCGGATACTCGCTGAGCCACGCGAGGTGCCCGCCCGCAAAATGCACGCGATGTTGAGGCTCCTCGGCCTCAACAAGTACTACGGAGTCAGCGGAGCTTCGCTCGGGCTCGATTCGCCGCCGCCACCTCTCGAGGCAGTTTGGTCGGAGGATGACGACAGCATTGCTCTGTGGGTGGCGCAGTATCCCGACTTGTTCGAGGGTTACCGTGGATGGTTGACGGGCGAGAGTCTCGGACTCGGGGATGTCGTAGCCGAGTTCGGCCTCGATGAAAGGGATCTGCCAATTCGGCCGGCTGTTGCCGAGAGGTTGAGGGCTCATGACGCTGAGCTACTACGCGCTGTACAAGAGCAGCAAGGCGGACCCCGAGGCGTCGGGCCTCGTCATTCTGGAGGGGACGACCCCGGACGCGCTGCTGTGGGATCACCAGCAGAAAGCTTGGGTCTACGACCCGGAGGCAGCTCACCGGATCCTGTTCAATCGGCAGAACTTCAGTCGAGTCCGCGAGATCAGCCAGGTGGAGGCGGAGAAACTAGCTCCGGCAGTGACCCAGGGGGACAGCCTTCCCGACGAGGCGACGATTCGGTGGATCTTCCGCTGGAAGGGCGAACCCCCACAGACGGAGTAACCGACCCCCACATCGAAGCTTCCGCCATCCCCGGCACCGTCTTCGACGGGCGCCATGCCTGGCTCTCCAAGCCCTCCCTCGTCGGCCGGCGCATCTCCCACGAAATGAACCGGCTCGCCGCAGCGGCTGGCGTCTCTCGCATCGAACCGCTGGGACGCAGCTCCACCGAGCGGTCCTACCGCGTCCACCGCGACAACGCCGTTCCGTTCGACGTTCAGATCCACGTCGGCGACACCGGGCACGCCGTCGCGGTCAGCGATATCGATCCGCGGGGACGGACCGTCCGGGTCACGGTCTCGGCCAACGCCTCGCTGCGGACCGTCGGGCGGGCCCTCGCGCACGAGCTGGCCGAGGCTTCCGCCGTACTGGATGGCGTGACGGCTGGTCCCGACCTCCTCACCCGCAACGGCCCGCTCGACCCGAGCGGCCCCAGCGCCCACGATCGGGGGCGACTGGCCGAGATCCGGTACCTCTTCGAGCGGCGCGCGTCGTCGAATCCGTTCTCCCGCTTCCGCGCCGATCGCGACCTCCGTCCGCTCCTCGACCACGTCGGCCTGCGGCCTCCGGGGTCCGCTCTCGACGGCGGTTCGCCGGGGTACGAGGCCCGCCTGCCCTGGGTGAGTCCCGACGTCCGGCAAGCGCTCGAGCGGTGGTCGCCGAGCGTGCCGCGCGACCATCTGTGGGCCGACCGCCCGTGGGAGCGGGACGGACGCCGCCCGAGCTGGGGTGAGCTGGTACCTCGCAGCGGCGACGAAGCGCTGCTGGCCAAGCGGGACATCCAGAGGCTCGTCAGCGAGACGATCGGCCGACCCGTCGAGGTGAACGTCCAGCAGGACCGCGTGACCGTCGACGACGGGAGCGTGCGCACCAGCGTCGACCGACGACCGGACGGGAGCCTGTACGCCCGCCACTACCGGGTGCGGACGTCCGACCCGCACGCGACCGCGCAGTACCTGACAAGCCTGGATACCTGGCTCCGGGAGTCCGGCATCGACGAGCTGCTGGGCCCCGAAAAGGTCACCGGCGACGCCGGGCTCGCATTCGCCGAGGCCGGGTACGACTGGCGACCGCCGAACGACTGGTACCCGGGGTCGGGCGACGCGGCCGCGGCCCGGACCGCGATGACCCGGCTCGGCGACGAACTCCGGCTGCTCAGCGCGGACACCGCCGAGCTCTGGCTCGGCCTGGCCGGAAACGAGGACGTCGACCTCGACGCGCTCGGTGGCACCAACCCCGAGCGCCGCTACGACGAACTCACGAAGGCCCGCGCCGAGATCGAAGACGCGATCCGGCCTGCTCTGCTCGAACCGGGCGACCCCGGCTATCCGACCCCGAACGAGATCCTCTCGCTCCGCCCCGGCCGCGACGTCCTCCGCGATCTCACCTGGAACCCCGAGCAGCGCTTCGTCGCCGGTCAGCGTCCCACGCCCGTGGCCCGGATCAGGCAGACGCTGGTCGACATCGCCGGGCTCACCACCGGCGGGCTCGCCGCCTACGACGAGTACGCCGACCTCGGCTGGGGTCCGGCCGGACCGAACCTCGACCGCCTGCGCGCCGACCTCGACGGCCGACCCGGGGCGTTCGACGCGCTGGTCAGCCAGCTCCGTGACCAGGCGGCCGCGGCCGGCATCCCGTTCGAGCACCAGCTCGAGCGGGCGATCGTCCACCGCGACGAGGCCGGCGACCGCCCGATGCCGACCGCTCCGCAGGTCCTCCCGGCCATCGACCAGCTGCGCCGCATCGCGACCGAGCTCCGGACGTCCCTCGACGAGCACTCCGACGTCCCGGGCATCGACCAGCTCCACCAGCGCCTGGCCGAGGTCGAGCAGGGGCTCGCGAGCGCGACCGAACAGGCCGACGCGGCCACGCCGGTCCTCCTCGCCCTGCACGCGATCGCGCTGAACCGGCTCGACGCGACCGTCCAGCTGATCCGCTCGCACGACTTCGTCCTCGAGGTGGATTCGCAAGCGGTCACCGCCGTCGTCGACGGGCACCGGGTGACCGACGTCAGCATCGGCTACGAGCCGTCGCCGCCCGACGGCCCGAACGCCCGCCGCCTCCTCGAGAGAGCGCGAGCCGACCGCGCCGAGAACCTCCGGTACGTCTTCCCGCGGGGCGTCCACCCCGAGGTCGCCACCCAGCTGGAACAGCTCGGGGTAACGGTCCTCGGCGACCGCACCTACGGCGCCGCCGCCGCAATTCCGAAGTCCGGCTTCGCCGCCCGCCGCTGGCGGATCCCGCGTCCCGGCGCGATCCAGCGCACCGCCGAACGCTGGCTCGCCGCCCGGACGACGCCCAACCCCGACGGCACCCGTCAGCACGGCTCCATCGCCGTGACCGTCCAGGTCGGACGCACTCCGGACAGCGCGGTCGCCACGGTCGGCTACGTCGGGAACCGGGCCGTCATCACGGTCTCCGACCGCGCTCCGCTCCGCGCCGTCGGCCGCGCGCTCGCGCACGAGCTGGCCGAGGCCACGGCCGTCCTGAACGGCGCACCCGCGCCCGGCCCGGACGCGTCCCCCTACACGGTCGACGCCCAGGGCAACCACACGCTCACCGCGCACGGCCTCGGCCGGCAGGCCGAGATCGGCGAGCTGCACGCGCAGCTCACCTCCGGCGGTCGCTACGCCCGGTGGCGGGCGGCGCGCGACCTCGATCAGCTCCTCCGCCACCTCGGCGTCGAGGACCCGGCCCGCCTCGCGGCCTACGACCCCGCGGTCGCCGACCTCGTCCGCGGCTGGACCGCGACCCCGGCCGACGTCCGGCAGCGCGTCCTCGACCACCGCGCGTCGGTCGCCGAGCGCGCCCGCCGCGAGCACGAGCTGGCCGACCTCGCGGCCGAACAGGCCCGGGTCGCGGCCTGGTCCCGTACGTTGAACGACCTCCAGGCCCAGGTGGACGCCGGTCAGCAGCCGACCAGCCGGGTACCGGAGTCGCCCGCCCCGGCACCGGCGCCGCGCGAGTCGGCCACCTTCGCGGTCGACGGACCGAAGACGCACCGGCTGCCCACGCCGAGGCGGGTGGTCACGACCGCCCGCGAGACCCTGCAGTCGCTCGGCAACGCGACCCGGCTTCCCGACGGGCGGGTCCGGCTGGGTGACCTCACCGTGCGGGTGCGCGCGGTGCCGATGGACGGCCGGGTCGCCCGGTCGGTGGTCACCGGCACCGGCAGCGTGACGCTCGAACTCTCCGACCGGCTGTCCGCCGGTGCCGTCGACCGCGCGGTGCGGATCGCGCTCGACCAGGCCACCGCGTACCGGGCCGGCGTCCCGACCGGTGCGGACCAGCTCGGCTCCGGATCGGCCCCGGTCCGCTCGCTGTTCACCCCGCGCGACGAAGCCCGGGTCGCCGACCTGGTCCGGCTCCTCGACCAGGTCGCCGGCGCCCGGTTCTGGAGCCGCCCGAGCGCGCTGCGCGAGTTCCGGGCCGGCCTGCGTGCGGCCGGCCTGGACACTCCCGCCAATCGGGCCGCGCTCGACCTGCAGCTCGCCGACCGGATCGCCGCGCTCGACCCGATGCCGCCGGTCCACGACCGGCACGAGAGGTTGGCGTCCTGGGTCGCCTCACCGATCCAGTCGGTGCCGAGCGCCGGTCCGGCCACCGCGGCCGCACGCACCGCCCGTGACAATGCCGCCGCCCAGGCCCGCGATCTGGCCTCCCGCGCCGGCCCGGCTCCCGTGGTCTCGGGCACCGCGCTCTCCGACGGACGTCGATCCGGTGGCGCGCCCGAGGCGGTGCGGACCGCGATCGTCGCCGCGCCGGACGACCTGACCCGCGCGCTCGGTCTGGACGTCCGCGAAGACCACGGCACGCTGACGCTCTCGGTCGCGACGGTCCAGGGCGTCGTCCAGATCGACGTGACCGTGCTGCCGACCGTCGGCCCGATCACCGCTCAGGTCTACGAAACCGGACCGGGAGCGGTCGAGCTCCTGATCGACGACCAGGCGAACGACCTGACCGCAGCGGCGGCCGCGGCCGGCGCGCTGGCCGAGCTGGCCGCGCGGGTCTCCGGCATCCCGGACGGCCCCCGCCAGCTGCGGCCCGGCCCGTTCCAACCGCCGACGATCGGACTCGTACCGGGAGACCAGCGGGCGCTCGCCGAACTCCGGTTCGCGCTCGGCCGAGCCGCCTCGCCGGGTCCCGACCGGGCCGCGGCGGCCGAGCTGGCCACCGCGCTCGCCGCCGAGCTGGGCATGGCCGGTACCGACGGGCCGGCGATCGCCCGGCGCGGGCTGCTCGACTCGGCCGGCGAACAGCTACTGGCCCTGCTGGAGGGGGAGACGCCCTCGGTCGTCCGGGCCCGGCAGATCACCGAGATCCTCGGCCGGTCGATGGGATTCGTCTCGCGTAACCCGGTGCAGGGCGGCCTGACGATACGAGCCAACGGGAACACCGCCCGGCTGAGCATCGAGTCGGGGCCGCTCGAGCTTCGCGCCGATCCGTCCGGAGACCTCACGCTGCACGTGCCGATGGACCTCGACGAGGCGGCGCTGGCCCGCGAGCTCGGCCCGGCGCTCGGCGCGCTGGCCAACGTCCCCACCGGCCCGGGAATCACCGGCAGCCCGGCGTCCACCACCGCCCCGGCGGCCACCACCGCGGACCTCGCCGTGACGTCGGAGCTGCGGGTTCTCGCCGAGCAACTGCGCAACGGCGAGCAAGCGGCGACCGACGCCACCCGCGAGCTGCTGGCCGCGGCCCGGCTGCGACCCACCGACGCCGGCGGCGTCGTGCGCTACCGGGCCCTGCGTGACGCCGGGCTGATCCCGGCGGCCGTGCACACCCAGCTGCGACCGCTCAGCACGCTCGCTCCGGCCCACGAACGGCAGGTGCGTGTGGCCGAGCGCGCAGCCACGATCGCCGGTGACGTGCCGGTCACGGTCGACGGGTCGCTGCTGGTCATCGACGCGCTGCCGGGTGGCCCGCTGCTGATCGAGCTGGTCACCGAGCTCCGGCCGTCCACCTCGCCGGGCGTCGTCAGCATCGACGTCCGTATGCACGACCGGACCTCGCTGACGCGGGCCGTCGCGGCCGCGGTGACGGCGCGGCTGACGACCACCGGGCCGAACGTGTACGGCGAGGGCGAGAGCCGTTCTTCGACGCGGGCCGACCGCACGGCGGCCGACCGGGCGAGGGAAGCCGAGCTCTCCGCTCTGCTGGAGCGGGGCGGCACGGTCGACCGGGCGCTGGACGGGGACCGGTCGGCGCGGCGCGCCGCCGAGCAGCGGATCGACGAGCTGATCCGCACGATGGGCCTGCGCCACGACACGCTCGGCTCGGCCGAGCGCCGGGCGCTGCTCGACGCGCCGCTGCGCGCGGCCGTGGAGCGCCGGGACGGCGCCACCGGCGCGTGGGTGGCCCGGCTGCGTACGCGGCTGGAGGCCGAGATCGGTCGTGATCGGACGCTCGACGTGCAGACGGATCCGGCCGACCCGAACCGGCTGATCGTCCAGCACGGCAGCAGGCAGCTGAGCCTCTCGGTCTACCGGGCGCCGCTCGGCGGCGACCGTCTGGCCAGCCTGCCGGACGCGCCGGGCCCGGCGCAGCGCCTGTTCGTGGACGAGAACGGCGACGTCGCTCAGCGCGAACACGCGGCGATCCGGCTGGTCACCGAGTGGGCGAGATTCGGGACCGTCGATTCGGTGACCGGCATTCCCGGCCCGGCGCGCCGCCGCCTGCCGCTCGATTCGACGCGCTGGAGCGCCGCGCACCACGCGTCGATCGCGTCGGTGCGATTGCTCGCCGAGCAGTACCGGGACGCGCCCCGGGGACCGCGCAGGCTGGCCGCGAAGGTGCGGCTGGAGATCGGCGCGACCGAGCTGGGCGTGCACCAGCGGGTCGCGGGCAGCGCCGAGCGGCTGCGGTTGCTCGTCGAGGACGGCCTGCTCGACGCCGCTCACGCGTCGGCGTTGCGGGAGGTCGGGCGCCCGCGCAAGTCGGTGCGACGCGCGGTGGCACAGGTCGGCAACGAGCTGATCCGGGCCCAGCGGGACGGGCTGATCACCAGCTTCACCCGCGAGGGCGACCTGTTCCGACTCACGTCCGGCGGCCGGACGTTCGCGCTCGACGTCGTGGCCGGGGTGCTGGCGCTCGACCAGGACGTCGACCTGGCCGTCGACCTCGACGGCGCCGGGGCGAGCCTCACGATCAACCAGCGGACGCCGCTGCTGACGAGCAAGCGCACCCGCACCGAGCAGATCGCCCGGTCGGCCGTCGGAGCGCTGGCGGCGATGCTCGCCCAGCAGCCACCGGCAGGGGCGACGGCCTGGAGTCCGAACCGGGCGACCAACCGGTTCTTCGCCGGAGCCGTGCTGGACTCGGCCGCGGCCGGTGACCTCTCGGTGGACGATCAGGCCCGGGTCGCGTCGCTGGAGCTGCTCGCTCACCAGTACCGGGAGGCGGGGCGGCCCGGACGCTTCACCCCGTCCGGACGCCGGGCCCGGCGGCTCGGGGCGCGACTCGACGCCGACATCCGGGCGTTGGGCCTGAACAGCGGCGAGATCGGCGTGAGCTACCGGCGCGAGCAGCTACGGCCCGACGTCCGAGCCATCGTCGCGGAACGGGACGGCCGGCGGGGCGCCCCGGACGCCGAGGCCGCGCTGGCCGATGCGAAGTCCGCGCTGGCGACGGTGGAGGCCGTGCTCGGCCGGCGGATCCTCCGGGCCTCGGACCAGCTCACGATCGGCGGCCTCCAGGTCGATCTCGTCGCCGAGACGATCGACTCCGGCCCGCACGCCGAGCTGCGCGGACGCACGCTCGTCGTCGACGCGCGGGCCGACCGCGCCCAGATCGAGCGGGCGCTGGCGAGCGCGCTGGCCACCGAGCTGGCTCCGGACGTGACGTCGGGCGACGTCCTGCGGTCGGGCGCGGGGCCGGGCCCGGTGGCGACCAAGGCCGACGCCGGACGCATCGCCGAGCTGGCCGTGCTGGAGCTGCAGATCCGGCGGACGCACGCGCCGTTCGAGCGGGCCGCGCTGCTCCGGGAACTCGGGACGCTGACCCGCCGCTACGGCCTCGACCGGGACGCGCCGGGCGTCGCCGAGCGCCGGGCGCTGCTCACGCCGGACGCGCTGGCCGCGGTGGAACGCACCGACCCGGTCGCGCGCGGACGGACCGTGGACGCCGTCCAGACGCTACTGAGCGACCTCGGGCCGATCGAGGGGGTGCGCGAGATCCGGCCGACCGGGGACCCGCGCCGGGTCGAGCTCGTCCTTCGCGACGGGTCGTCGGTCGAGGTCGCGATCGGCGCCAGGGTGCGGCCGGGCGTGCTCGCCGAGGGCCGCTACCAGGGTCCGGCCGCCACTCTGAATGTCTCGACCAGGGCGTTCGGCCAGTTGGGCGCTCAGGCGGCGATCGTTCGCGAAGTGGCCCGGATCGCGGCGAGCCCGAACTCGACCAGCCCGAACCCCGTCCTCCGCCCCGGCGACGTGCAGAACCGGGACTTCGCCCCGGCCGACCACGCGATCACCGCCGAACTGCGGTACCTCGCCGAGCACTACCGGGCCGACGCGAGCCGCGCCGAACGCCGCTGGTTCCGCCGCCGGATCGACGTCCTGACCCAGGAGGCCGGTCTCGTCGCCGGTAGTCCCGGAGCCGACGTTCGGCGCGCGATGCTCCCGGCGGTGGCCGGGAACCTGCTCTCCGAGCTTGCCGGGGAGGTCGTGCTCGACCGGCGCGAACGGGCCGCCGAGGCCGCGGTGGTCGAGATCGCGGACGGGCTCGGCGTCCGGACCGTGTCGGCCGGACCGAACCGCTACGAGCTCCACCTCGACGACGGCCGGCGGATCGAGCTGCGGCTCTACGTCGACACGCTGCCCGACGGGGTGCTGGCTCGGCTGGAAGACGCCGACACGAGCGGGCCGGGCGCGGCCGCGAGCTGGGAATTCGACGTCTCCGAGGAGGCGCAGCCGCACCGGATCCGAGCCGCGATCGCCCACGAGCTCACCCGGGCGCTAGCGCCCCTCTTCGCCACCGCCCCCGCCGCGAGCGGCGGGGGCGCCGGCGCGCCCGCGCCCGCCGTCGGCGGCCTCGTCGAGATCCTCACCCACGGGACTCTCGCGGACGCGGATGCGCTGGTCCGGCGGGACTCCGCGCTGCCGACCCAGCCCCAGGACCTTTCCGCCGCCGACCGCGCCGCTCTCTCCGAACTGTTCGTCCTCGACCGGATGATCACCGACGGCTCCCACCCCCGGTGGGCCCGCCACCGGGCGAACGACCTGGTCACCCACCTGGGCCTCGGATACGGGCAATCCGGGGCCGAACAGCGCTGGGCCGCGCTACCCCCCGGCGTCCGGAGCCTGGTGGCCGCGCACGATCCGAACCGCGTCGAGCGCTCACCGGCCCGAACCAACCGGGCGATCCGCCGCGCCCTCCGCACGGCCGTCGAGGCTCGGAACGGCCCCGGCAATCGGGACGTCCGACTGTCCAGAGTGGGCACCGGTTACGCCCTCCACCTGCCCGGCAACCGCTCCCTCGCGCTCGACGTCGTCGTACGCCCGGGCGCCGTCACCGACCTGACGATCAACCACGGCCGGGCCACGCTCAGCGTCGCTCCCGACATGGCGGCCGACGTGCTCGAGCTGGAGATCGCCGCCCGCGTCGCGGCCGCGCTGCCGGGCTCCTCGTCGATGGACCCGGTGGCGCTCTCGCGCTTCCGGTTGCTCGCCGACCGTGCCGGTCGGCCCGAGGCTGGTCCGGCCCGGCCGGACGCCGAGGTCGATCTGCGTCTGCTCGCCGACCAGCTAGGCCTGGGCGCCGACCAGCCCGGCGCCGTCGACCAGCGCCGGAACGCCCCGTCCGACGTCCGGGACGTGCTCGACCGGCTCGACGACCGGCGTCCGCGATCCGAGCGGTCGACGCTCCGCGCCGCCGAACGACGGCTCGCCGCGACGGCGTTCGCGGCCGACGTCGGTGTCGACGCGGTCACGAACCAGGGCCCGATGTTCCGGGTCGAGCCGTCCGGGTTCGAGTTCCGGGTCTCGGTCGAGGAACTCCCGTCCGGGCAGACCAGCCGGTTCGAACCCGACGAGATCGTGATCGCCCGCGACGCGTCGCCGCTGGACGTCGAGGCCCAGCTCGCGAAGTTCGTCGCCGAACGCGTCGCCGAGCAGGCCAACGACCCGGACGCGGTGGTGCTGGGCGAGCAGGCGCGGCTCCGGGTCATCGCCCGCCAGTCGGTACTGAGCGGGGTGACCCGACCCGGGCGCCTGGTCGACGCGCTGCTCGCGCGGCGGTCGGTGCGCCGGTTCCCGGCGTCGCCGCGGCTGGCGTCCGCGGCCGGGCGGCTCGGGATCTTGCCTGGCCAGCGGGGTGCGGTCGACCGGTCCGACGCCCTCGGCGCGGTCGCGTCGAACGGCCAGAGCCCGGCCGCGACCCGGGTCGCGATCGGACTCTCCCGGCTCGACGACAGCTGGGAGGCCGCCGCCCGCTACCGGTTCGGCGCCGGGCGTCCGACCGGGGTGCCCTCTCCCGGCACCTACATCCGCAAGGCGTACCTGTCGGGCGGCGTCGGCTCGGTGGCGACCGCGATCGCCGTCGGCGTGCACTTCAAGCCGCAGCTCCCGGTCTCGACCGGGACGGTCGTCGGCACGCTGCTCGCGCTCGGCGCGGTGTTGCCGCCGGTCGCGGGCCTGGGCGAGTACCACACACGTCGGCTGGGCCAGCGCCGCTCCGACCGCAACGCGGCCCGCAAACGCATCGTCGCCGACACCCGCCGGGCCACCCGGGCCGCCGAGGAACTCCGGCTCGACCAGCGTCTGGCCCGGCTGTCGCTCCGGCTCGACTTCCTCGGTATCTCCGCGCAGCCGACGCCCGGGCCCGGCTCGCCCGGCACCGGCCTCGACCCGCGAGCGGTCCCGACGCCCGATCGGCGTCCGAAGTCCGCGGTCCCGGCGCCGTTCTCCTACCTGCTCAAGACCGCTCCGGGCCCGGCCAGTTCGGCCGCGAGCTGGGTGATCGGTGCGCTCGCGACCGGCAACCCGAAGCTGGCCGGCGCGTCGGTGTTCGCCGGTCCGGTCGCCGGCACGACCGCGATGATCGGCGAGTACGCCAAGTACGCCGACCAGGAGGACGAGGTCGACAGCGACGCCGACCGTCAGTTCGACCGCGACCGCGGTCACCGCAACCTCGACGCGTCGGTCGCGGCCGCCTCCCGCGACAGCCTGCTGGCCTCGGGCGAGGCCCTCGGCTCCCAGGTGGGTCAGCTGGTGGCCCGCGCCGGTCTGCCGCCCGCCACTTCCACTTCGGACGCCCGTCCGCAGCGGCCGGTCTCGCGGGCGACCGAGGTCACGGTCCGGGAGGTCTCGCGGCCGTGGCTCTCGACGTATTTCCCGTCGTGGCCGCAGTACTACGTGAAGGCCGCGACCTCGCCGTCCGGACTCGGTCTGTTGATCGCCGGCGGGGTCGGGTTCTTCCGGATCCATCCGGTGGCGATGCTGGTCGGGGCCGGTGGCGCGCTGGTCGCGCCGCTGATCCACAGCGCGGGCGAGTCGCACCTGCACTACGGCGGAGACGCGTTCAAGGACGAGCGGGAGCGCGCCGACGCGGATCTGGAGCTGGGCCGGGCCGCGCGCCGGGCCGAGGCGTACGACCGGCTGATCGATCGGCTCGGCGCGATTGCCCGTGACGTCGAGGCGCTGCGGGCCGCGCAGGGCCTGCCGGTCGCGCCCCAGCCGGCGCCCCCGGTGCTGCCTGCCCCGACCGCGCCGACGTCGTCGCGCCCGCCGATGCGGAGCCTCGGGGCCGACGTCCGGAACGCGGCCCGGGACGTGGTCTCGGTGCTGCGGGGCAAGAAGGACGGGCGGGAGTTCCTGCACCGGACGGCGTGGGCCGACCTGGTGTACCTGGGGGCGTTCGGGACCGTGCTGGCCACGTTCGGGCCGGAGACGGCCACGTACCTGGTGCCCGCGCTGCTCGGGCGGGCGGCGAACTCGCTCTACTCGCCGGCCGACGCGCTGGCCGACCAGTCCGAGAAGGCGCGGGCGAGCGCGCGGGTGTCGGGGCACGATCAGCGGCTGGCGGCCGAGGAGCAGTACCAGCAGGTGCAGCGCCAGACGATCGAGGCGCTGGTGCGGTACGTCGAAGAATCCCTATCGACGATCCAGCCCCCGCCCCCGATCAGCTCGGGTACCCCCTCGACCGCCCAAGCCGTCGCGGCCCCGCCGGCCGCCGGGGCCCCGCCGGCCGCCGCGGCCCCGGCGGTGGGCCCGCCGCCGGTCGTCGGGCCGCCCCCCGGGCTGTCCCGGCCCACCCCGGCTGCGGTGAGCCCGGCACCGGTCGGCCCCACTCCGGTCAGCCCGGCGGTCGGGGGTGGCGGGCCGGCCGTGGCCGAGCGGGAGCGGGTGATCCAGGACGTGGCCGGCGCCTACGGCCTCACCGACCCGAACCAGGTCGCCACCGTCGCCATCGGCTACGACGTCGCTCTCCAGTGGACCGGCCCGTACCTCGTCGTGGTCGCCGACAACCTCCTCGGCCGCCTCCGCCGGGCGGTCGGCGCCGCCCCGAACGCCCGCTTCCTCCTGCTCGGCGCCGACGACACCGTCCAGCGGGTCGCCGCACAACTCGACCCGAACTTCGTCCGCGACCACCTGTTCTGGGTCCCGACCCCCACCGACCAGGCCGGCTGGGCCACCGTCGCCCAGGCCGCCAGGACGCTCTCGGTGCCCGGCGGCGCGGTGACGATCGTCGCCGACGACGGAGCCGGCGTCATTGCGCCCGGCCTGGCCGTCGCCGACCCGAGCCTGCGCGTCGGGTTCGCCCCGCTGCTCCCGACCGCACCGGGCAGCTCCCTGGTCGCGGCGATCCACGGCCTCGACACCGCCGCGCCGGGCGTGCAGCCGGCCGTCCGGGCCGCGGCCGCCGAGGCCGCCCTGGCCGTGGCCCGCGACGCCCGCCGGGTCGGCGCCTCGGCCACCCGCGCGAGCCTCTACCCGCTGGTCACCGCCCTCGACCAGCAGTCCTCCGGCGCCGCACCGGCCCAGGACCAGACCCTGGCCTGGTGGCTGCACCACCTGCCCTAGGCACCTACCCGGGCGACGTCCAGGTAGGCCGACTGGTTCGGGCTGATCAACCGGCTCAGCACCGGGAGCAGCGGCGCGCCGGACGACCGCTCGCGCAGCGGCCGATCGGCGTCGGCCAGCGTGCCGAACATCGGGCCCCACTGCCACAGGCCCACGAACAGCGGATCGAACCCGCCGCTCAGCGGCGTCGGCTGCAACGGCGTCGCCAGCGCGTGGCTGACCTGGCCGATCTGGTAGTAGTCGCCGGGCTGGAACCCGAGCCCGTGGTTGAGGCTCTGCAGCCGGTACCCGGTCGTGAAGTCCCGGCCACCGGACGGGTCGGCCGACACGAGCAGCCCCCGGCGCAGCAGCCCGTCCACGGCCGGCTCGGGCTTCCGGAGCTTCCGGTTCCCGACCCGGTCGGCGACCAGGTGCAACTGCTCGACGAGCGCCCGCCGGTCGAACGGCGTGTCGTCGTCCACCGCCGAGTGCGCGTGCGCGGTCTGCCAGCAGAAGTACTCGACCTCGTCGAGCTCGTGCACCCGCCGTCCGACCCGGACGTGGTACGAGCGCAAGCCGCCGTCGAGCGCATACACCGGCCCGCCCGCGTGCCCGACCGGGTAGATCACCCCGCCGTCGGTCGACTGCGCCACCTCGACGAACTCCCCGGCGTCCCGGCGGACGTCCACCGCGACGACCCCGGCGGCCAGCATCGGGTGCAGCGCGTCGACGACGAGCCCGAGCACCTCGTCGTACGAGCCCTCGGGCAGCGCGTCGCAGGTCGACGTCAGGTCGGCCTCGCCGGGTGCGGAGAACAGTGCGAGCCAGACCAGCGGGTGCAGGCTGAGCACCGCGGCCCCGCCGACGCCGACCTGGTAGCGGCGCACGTCCAGATCGGGATCGTTGCCCAGCCCGACGCCGAGCGGGATCAGCCGGTACCGGGACGCGAAACTCTCGTCGACCGGGGCCAGCAACCCCCGGGCCAACAGCCGTTCGATCACCGCGCCGACGTCCGGGAAGCCGAACCCGGGGGCCAGCGACTCCATCCGGGACGCCGTCCACGGCCCGTGCCCGAGCAGCTCCGGGACGCCGTGGGCCAGCCACCAGACGTGGTACTCGTCCTCGGTGAGCTCGAGCCGCTCGTTGCCGACCCGGACCGCGGCCGGCACCAGCTCGGGCCACGGACGCTCGGCGTTGTAGACGTCGTGCAACTGCCCCACCGGCACGATCACGGGACGACGTCCAGGTAGGCGGCGCCGTGCGCGATCAGCGTCTGGACGGCCCGGAGACCGTCGCGCTCGTCCAGGGACAGCGCCTGCCAGGCCGACCACAGATCGGGCCAGCGGTGGCCCCATTCCCAGAGCTCGAACACCCGCGGTTCGGCCTTCAGCGCGATGAGCAGGCCCGGCACTCCGATCACGTCGAGCGGCTCACCCGGACCGGTGCCCAGCCCGACGAGCAGCGGCAGCAACCGGTGGTGGCGAACCGGCGACAGCACGTCGGTGGCGTCGGGTGAGGCCTCGATCAGCAGGCCGCGGGCGAGCAGATCGGTGAACGCGGTCTCGGCGGTGCCGACGCCGGTCTCGGACGCGGCCTTCAGCAGCGTTTCCCGGCTCCACGGCCGGTCGCCGACCTCGCTCGGGACGCCGTGCGCGAGCAGCCAGACGTCGAGCTGGTCCTGATCGGTGAGCCGGGCCGGAGTCCGGCCCACGCGCACCGCGTGGTGCGTAGGCGGACTGTCCGCCGCCGGATGCACCGGCCCCAGATAGTGCCCCACCGGCAACACATACTCCAGCCCTACACCCCCCACCCGCCCACCCTGAATCGGAAGACGTTCCACCTGGCTCACCCTAAGCCGCCGTATCCAGGCAGACCGCCGACGCCGCCAGCAGCGTGTGGACGACCGACAGCAGCTCGTCGAGCAGCGCGACCGGCTCCATCGTGCCGAGCCGGCCCGCGGTCGCCAGACCGGCCGACCACAGATCGTCCTCCACCGGCGACCAGCGGAACACGTCGAACACCGCCGCCGACACGTGCAGCAGCGGGTGCCCCGGTAGCCCGATCTGGTAGACGTCCGGCGACTCGGGCAGGTTGCCCAGCCCGAGCATCAGCGGCACCAACCGGTGCCCCCGGGCGAACTCCTCGATCGACGCCGGGGACACCGACGCCAGCAACCCGTCCTCGAGCAGCGCGTCCCGGGCGTCGGCCCCGTCCGGAAGATCGGTGGACGTCCCGTGGGCCAGCGACCACACCGCGAACCTCGAGCCGTCCAGGTGGATCACGTCCGGCCCGACGCGGACCCGTTGAGTCGCCTCGCCGGTCGCCTCGTCGTACTCGGAGCCCAGCAGGTGTCCCACCGGGAGAAGAATGCTCATCGCGGGCGATCGTAGTCAGCACCGGGAAGCAAGCGGGAGAATCGGCCCATGCCCGACGACGAAATTCACGATATCGACCCGGAAGTGAAGCAGCAGATGGCCGAGCTCGCGGCGATGCACGACGAGTGGGTGCGCAAGCACGCCGCCGCCGCCGAGCCGAAACCGAATCCGGCCGCCGACTACGGCGTCCACCACGTCGACGTCGATCCCCCGAAGGACGCCGAGGACGAGTACTTCCGCAAGGCCCGCGAGATCATGGGCTACGACCCCGACACGGGCGAGTACCGAGGCTAGTCCTGCGTCCGGCGCGTGGGTGCGCCGAGCGCGCTCGTGCGACTGACCCGTGTGCCTACCTGGACTAGCATTTTCGCTATGGCACCGCTCGCCCGGACCAGTACCGAGGCCCACCTCTTCATGGATCTGCGGCCCTGCGACTGCGGGGAGACCGCGTCCTCGTGGTCCAGCAGCGTCATCGAGCTGGGCGACGACCTCGGCAGCCGCTACTCCGGCACCTGTCCGTCCTGCGGCACCGAGCGCGAGTTCGTGTTCCGGCTGCCCGACGACATCGTGCTGCCGGTCGTCGGCCAGGTCGTCTACGGCGACGGGGCACCGTCGGAGTTGCTCGATCCGGGGGAGTGGCTGTGGGTCGCCGACCGCTACGCGGGCGCCGTGCCCGCGCAGGCGGCCGCGCTCGACGCGGAGGGGCGCCAGGAGGTCCGGTCGCGGATCTCGGCCGCGATCGCGGCGATGGACGAGGTGCTGGCGTTCGTCCCGGCCGGCGCCGACGAGGTACCGGCCGAATCGTTCTGGTCCGACCTCGGCCGTTCGGTCCGCGACGAGGAGCCGGGCCGGTTCGCTCGTGACCGTCTGCAGGTGATCCGTGACACCTACCAGCGGATCCTCGAGGAAATCGACTCTTCCGTCTGAACCGCGCTTGGTACCCGCGTACCGTGTTCCCGTGGAGTTCTCCGGTCTGACGCTGTCGCCTCCGGTCCGGTGACCGAAACCCAACAGGGACCCGACTCCGACATCGAGCGGATGGGGCCTCCCGACGAGGATCCCGGCGCCACGAGGTGGTCGGCAGGCCCGGCGCTGCCGTCGAGCCGGTCCGAACCCGACGGTCCGGCCGTCCCCGACGGTCCGGCGTCACCGACCGAGCTTCCGCGTGCGCTGACCGGCAACCGTTGGACCCGGTCGAGCTTCCGGCTGGCCGCCGACCCCGACGTCGAGGCCGGTCCGCCCACGCTGCAGAACACCCCGGCCCTGCCGGACCCGAGCGACCGGATCAAGGCCGACCGGCGTCGCCGGTTCGTCGACGAGCCGACGCAGCCCTACCAGATGCCGGATCCGGCCGATTTCGAGCCGGGGCCCACGCCCCCCGACCTGCTCACCCCGCCGGAGTTCGTCAGCGGCCCCCTTCCGAAGGTGACGGTTCCCGACGCCGAGCCGAAGGCGCCGGACGCGACGCCGAAGCTCCCGCTCGCGCTGGCGTTCTCGGCCGACGCTCCGGCCGCGCCCGAGCCCGCGAAGGTCCCGGAGCCGGCGCCGCCGCAGTTGCCGCCGACGCTGCCCGCGCAGCGTCCGCATAGTGCTTTGTCCGAGCCGACCGGCGGGTTCCTGGCGCTGTCGGCAGCCGTCGGGATAGACGGGATCGACGGGATCGACACCGCCGATCCGGACCCGGCCGGGCCGTTCGGCGGCCGGCGGGACTACCGGCAGGCGGTCGCCGACCGCTTACCCCGGGCGATCCGGCTGTTGATGCCGCCGCCGGTGGCCGCGCCGCAGTCGGCGACGAGGATGACCGCGATCGAAGACGGACGCCGCCGGTCCGACGTCGAGCTGCAGGTCCTGGCCCACCGCGCCGGTCGGGAGGCGCTGGCCGCCGAGGCCCGCGGCGACGAGCTGCGCCGGCAGGCGGCCATCGCGCGCGACCAGGCCTACGAGGCCAGGGCGACCTGGCAGTGGACGGCCCACCGGCGCACGACGCTGGCCGAGGAGCTGCAGCAGATCACCGGCGAGGCGAACAGCGTCGCCGAGGAGCAGCGCAAGCTGTCCGAACAGGCCCGCGGCGCGATGCGTGACGTGGCCGCCTGGGACACCTGGATCGCGCAGCTGCGCGAGGAGGCGGCCCGGCTGGGCGGCGCGGACGCCCGGTCGGCGAACGAGCGGGCCGACCAGGGGCAGGGCCAGGTGCAGCAGCTGCGCGACTGGCTGGACCGCGCCGAGCAGCGGTTCCGGCAGCTCGGCGCGCATCTCGAGGGGCTGGCCGGCCAGCGCGACCAGCGGGTCAGCGAGTCGGTCGAGCTGGCCGCCCGGCAGCAGACGCTCGTCGATCGCTACAAGCGGCTGGGCAGCGACGCCCAGCGGATGGACCAGGAGGCCGCCGGCTGCATCGCCGAGGCGATCCGGGCCCGGCTGGACTCCCGCGAACGGCTGATCGACCTGGTCGGTCTCCGCCCCGAGCTCAGCCGCTGGGTGAACGGCGCCGCGGTCGCGCTGGCCCACCAGGGCGACGTGCCGCTGGGGTACCGGCGGCCGCTGCTCTCCGAGCACGTCGCGCTGGAGCAGGTCCTGCCCCGCAACCCCGACGGCAGCTTCATCACCGCGCCCGAACCGACGCCCGACTGGCTGCGCCGGCTCAACGGGGTCGGGCTGCACGCCGACAACAGCCGGGCCCAGAACTGCGTGGACGCGACGCTGGCGTTCGTCGACGCGTTCCTGCACGGCCGGCCGCGGGTGGCGGTCCCGCGGATCGTCGACGCGCACCGCAGCGGGACTACCCGGCTGCCGCTGCGCGGCGAGCCGACCGGTCGGCAGCGGCTCGAGCGGGCCCTCGACGGCCGCCTGCAGACCGTGTTCCAGCAGGCCTCCGACGTCCAGAGCCCGGCCGAGGCGTACGCGATCCGCACCGCGTTCGAGACGATCAGCGACCAGCTGCGGACGGCCGGCCACGGCGCGCTCGCGGTGCTGGTGACCGGCTGGCAGGACGGCAACGCCCGCACCTGGGCCGCGGTCGACCACCGGGGCAGCACGCGCTGGGTCGACCCGCAGCTCGGTACGGTGTCGGACACGCCGGTCCCGGCCGAGTGGATCCGGTCGCTGGAGGTGCTGATGGTCGACGGTTCAGCGCGGCCGGTGCCGCTGCGGGACACGGTCGGATCGCGCTCGTGACGGCTCCGGGCATCACCGCGAACGAGGCCCGGCGCATCGCCGCCCGCTGGATCGGCGAGAGCAGCCCCGACCTGTCGCCGCAGCTGTACGAGTTCGACGCCGGCTACGTCGTCTGGGGCGCGGGCTCCGAGCCCCAGCTCGGGGCCGGGCGGGGCGTCATCGACCGGGAGACCGGCGAGCTGTCGGTCTGGCCGGCGCTGCCGGTGGAGGTCGTCGCCCAGCGCTACCGGGCCGAGCGGGCCGCGTTCGGCCGTCCGCTCCCGGCCGGCGACCAGCTCACCCAGGCCCGCCGTGACCTCGACCGGGTCGGCACCCCGGCGACCATCACGTACCTGCTGCTGGACGGCCCGCCGGTGACCGCGCGGAGCATCAAGGGCGACTCCGAGCCGCAGCACCACCCGCTGGTCGCGGACGCGCTCCGGCGGTTGCCGCTGGAGTTCCGCGAGCGCGGCTACCAGCGCTGCTCGGAGATCGCCGCGCTCTCGTCCGCGCTGCTGGCCGACGACGTCCGCCGGGGCCGACCGGCCACTCTGGACGAGGCTCGCAAGCGGGTGTTCCGGGGCGCCGAGCTGGTCACGTACCGGGTGCGCGAGCCGGCCGACCCGCAGGACGCCGTGCCCGGCGCACCCTGCCTGTCGTGTCTGGCGATGCTGGCCTACTTCGGGTTCGACATCGCGCCGCCGGAGGACTTCTGGCCCGAGGTCGACTCGTGAGCCGCTTCCCGGCCGAGGTCGAGGCCGTGCTGCACGCGAGCGGCTGGGCCCAGGGACGAGCGGTCCCGGAGGCCAGCGCGGAGGCGATCCGGCAGGTCTGCGCCCAGCCCGGCGCCGACGGGTCCCGGCACGTGCCGTTCCCGGCCGCCGAGCATGCGCTCACCGAGTTCGGTGGCCTGTTCGTCCGTCAGGACGAGCCCGGCATCGAGCTGCGCCGCCGTCCGTTCGCGCTCGACCCGACGATGGCCGCGGCCACCGCGGCCACGCTGGCCGACCTCGGCCGGGTGCTCGGCGTGCAGCTGTTCCCGCTCGGCGTCGAGGGCGACGGCGACGCCGTGCTGACGATCGACGAGCGGGGGCGCGTGTTCGCGTTCGACCACGCCGGCGAGTGGTTCCTGGGGGCGTCGCTGGACGCGGCGCTGGTCACGCTCATCACCGGCATCTCGCCGCCCCGGGTGCGCGACGACGGGACGTGGACCTAGCTGGTCGCTCGAATCACGTCTTCGGCGTGCAGGGTCTGCAGTTCGTTCAGGTCCGGCATCCGGCCCAGCGCCCGTAAGCGCTGGGACTGCGCCTTGCGCATGCCCTCGAACAGCTTGCGGGCCTCGCGGGCATTACCGAAGTTCTGGTCCCGCTCGATCGTGCTGAAGTGCCGGAGCAGCGCGGGTTCGGCGTCGTCGGCGAGCGCGTAGTCGCCCGACCCCACCATCCGCCGGACGATCAGCGTCAACTCGTCCGGGGCGTAGTTGCCGAACTCGATCGTCTTCACGAACCGGGACGCCAGGCCGGGGTTCGCGTCCAGGAACTCCTGCATCTCGGTGGTGTAGCCGGCCGCGATCACCGCGATCTCGTCGCGGTGGTCTTCCATCAGCTTGACCAGCGTGTCGATCGCTTCCTGGCCGAAGTCGCCGCCGGCCGCGCCGGCCCGGGACAGCGTGTAGGCCTCGTCGACGAAGAGAACTCCGCCCTTGGCCGCGTCGAACACGGCCGACGTCTTCTCGGCCGTGTGGCCGATGTACTGGCCGACCAGGTCCCGCCGGGAGACCTCGCGGAACGGGCCGCCCGGCAGCACGCCCAGCGCGGCCAAGATCTGCCCGTACAGGCGGGCCACGGTCGTCTTCCCGGTACCGGGAGCCCCGGCGAAGATCAGGTGGTGGCTCATCGCGCCGACCGCGAGCCCGGCACTGCGCCGCCACTCGTTGACCTGGATCTCGTCGATCAGCGACCGGACCTCGGCCTTGACCCCGGCCAGCCCCACCATCGCGTCGAGTTCGGCCAGCAGCGCGTCGACCCGCTCGGCGTCGGCCTTGTCGGTGCCCGCGCCGATGCCGGCCGGGGCCGTCGGGGCGGCCTCGACGACCGTGATCGTCGCGCCATCGGCGATCTTGACCGGGCCCTCGAGCTTGCACGAGTCGATCTGGCCGCCGCAGCCGCGGTCGACGGTGAGCGCCGGACCGTGCACGTCGTGGACGAAGCAGCGGCGCAGCGTCGGCGCGCTGCCCTGGGCGATCGCCACCCCGGCCTCGCGGGTCTCGGAGACGTCGCAGCCCTCGAACGTCGGCCGCCCGGACTCGTAGACGTAGACCCCGCGGTACCCGCAGCGGACGATCGTGCAGTCGCGCAGCACCGGGTCGGCGCCCAGACGCACGACGACGCCGTCGTCGCTGACGTCTTCGATCGTGGTGTCGGTGATCGTGCCGCCGGCGTCCTCGATCAGCAGACCCTGCTGGGCCTTGCGGATCGTGCACCTCGACACGCTCAGCCGCACCCGGTCGCTGGCCCGGACGCCGGGCCCGTAGCCGGCTTCGATCGTGCACCGGTCGAGGGACAGCGCGCCGCCCTCGGCCAGCACCGCGGGAGCGTCCCCGGCCTTGAGCGTCAGACCGGTGAGCGTCACGGTGGCGCCTCGGGTCCGGATCAGCGGGGTGTACCGGTCGCGGCACGCGACCGTGACCTCGGCCCCCTCGACGGCCGCGATCGTGACGTCGACGCCGAGGAGTTCCAGGTTCTCGGTGTACTCGCCGGCCTCGACCGAGAGCACCGTCCCGGGCGTGGCGGCGGCGAGCGCCTCGCTGAGCGTGGGGTAGGCGCCGGGGCGGCTGGGCGAGACCAGGAGCGTGCTCGACATAGTGGCTCTCACGGTAGCGGTCGGAGGCGAGAACCGGCCGGGTATGGTCCAGCCCATGCCCGATGCCCCCCGACCGTTGCCGATGACCGCCGGCGCGCTCATCGTCGGCGGCCTGGTGCACTCGCACACGTCGATCCGCGGCGACCAGCCGCCGAACCTGCACCCGGTGGTGCGGGAGATCCTCGACGGGCTGCCGGCGTCGCAGCGCGAGCGTTTCACCGGGTGGTGCGCCGAGGTCGTGCTGATCTCCGACCGGCTGCACGAGGCCGGGCCGGGGATCACGTTCGAGGAGGCGCGTGAGGTGCTGAGCGGCGGCCAGATCCACATCTCGCGGATCCGGGAAGACGGCGACCCGACGCACGGGCAGTTCCAGCCGCCCTGCCGGTCGTGCTCCGTGCTGCTCGAGCGGTTCGGCATCGCGACGGTGACCGCGTGAAGCGTTTCTCCCCGGACGTCTTCGACGTGCTCGTGAAAGCCGGCTGGGCCCCGAACCAGAAGGACGTCCAGCGCGCCCGCCACTGGGGCCTGACGCTGAGCGCCTGGGCCTCCCCCGGCGGCTACCAGCACACGTTCTCCCCGGCCGCGTCGGCCGCGCTGGCCGAGTTCGGCGGGCTCTCGATCGACCAGTCCGGCCCGGGCGTCGACGTCGCCCGAACGTCGTTCGTGCTCGATCCCGAGCTGGCCCTCCCCACCTGGCTGACGCTGCGCGGGCTCGGCAGCGCGGTCGGGTCCGCGGTGTTCCCGCTGGGCATCGAGGACGACGGGGTCTCGGTGCTGGCCATCGACGGCCGCGGCCGGGTGTACGCGCTCGACCACACGGCCGAATGGCTGCTCGGCACCACGATCGACGAGGCACTGACGACGCTGGTGCTCGGACGCCGCCCGGCCCGGGTGCGCGCGGACGGCTCGTTTTGATCCCCGGGTTCCCGGCACCGGGGGTCGACGTCGCCGAGCTCACCGTGATCCGGCACGGGCAGAGCCTCTCGAACGAGCTGCTGATCGCCGCGAACAAGCAGGGGATCTCGTCGGTCTCCGGGCTCCCGGCCCGCGATGCCGACGTCCCGCTCTCGGCCCGCGGCGAGCGGGAGGCCGCCGCGGTGGGCCGCTGGGCGGCCGGCTTGGAGAACCCACCCGACCTGGTGATCGCGTCCCCGTACCTGCGGGCCCAGCTCACCGCCCAGGCCGCGGTGGACGCGTTGGGCGGCGGGGTCGAGTTCCGGCTCGACGACCGGGTGCGCGACCGCGAGATCGGCGTCCTCACGCTGATGACCGAGGCGGCGGTCCGCGCGGCCTACCCGGACGAGGTCAAGCGCTGGGAAGAGACCGGCTTCCTCTACTACCGCCCGCCCGGCGGCGAATCGCACTCCGACATGGCGATCCGGCTGCGCAGTTTCCTGACCGATCTGGGCCGGTACGCGTCCGGGCGGCGGGTGCTCGTCGTCGCTCACGATTCCGTCGTCGTGATGTTGCGCTACGTGATCGAGGGTCTGGTCGAGGACGACGTCCAGGCAATTGCTCGGGCCGGCGGAATTAAAAATGCGTCGGTAACTCGGTGGGAATGGGACGGATCGGCGCTCGGATTGACGCTATTCAATGACATTCAGCACCTTTGATATCGGCTTACGCCGATAACATTTCTGCAGGTCGGCGGGGTCGCGCAGGGCCCTGATTCGGTTAGGCTGCCCGGTATGGCCTTACCGGTAGCACGAACCCGGGACGAAGCCCATCTCTACATGGATATGCATCCCTGCCCGAACTGCGGTAAGAGCGACGTCCATTGGGATAGTGCACTCACCTCCGACGAGGGTGCCCCGGCCCGCCGATACAGCGGCTCCTGCCCGGGCTGCCGGTCACCGCGTGCGTTCGTCTTCCGGCTGCCCGAGCGTCCGCTGCTGCCCGGCCCGGCCGACGTGGTGCTGTTCGGCGGCGACGACCCGTCCGAATTGTTGGACGCCGGGGAATGGCTGTACGTGGCCGACGTCTGTGCGCAGGCCGCCGCAGGCGGGCCCGGACGCGAACCGGGGCCGGTGCTGTCGGCCGAGGCGCGCGAGTCGTTGATCGTCGCGGTGGCGGCGATGGACGAGGTGCTGAAGTTCATCCCGCCGGAGAAGGACGAGGTGCCGCGGGCGGGCTTCTGGTCGGATCGCAGCCGGACGCTGAGACAGACCGAGCCGAGCCGCTTCCGCCGCCGCCGCCTCCTGACCGTCCGCAACACCTACCGGGACGCGCTCGCCCGCGCGGCCAGCTAGTCGGGCGGGAGGTCCCAGCCCTTGCGGCCGTGCCGGGGCGTGCGCGAGCTGAGCAGCACCAGGGCCAGTAGACCGCCCAGGCCGAGCAGCAGCACGGCGGCGATGCCGCCACCGACGAACAACGCCCTGGTCCGGAGCGAATCGAGCTGCCCGGCCAGCGCGGTGCCGCTCGGCTCCGGACTTGGGGCGGCCGGGCCGGGCGCCTTCACCGCCGACGGGTCGGTCGACGGGACCGGCGCCGCGGTCGGCGCGCTGCCGCCCTGGTTCGAGTTGACGACCGGGGCCGCGAGCAGCGGGTTCTTCGTCACCGAGGGCACCGAGTCGGTCAGCGCGGCGACCGGGTCGACGACCCCGTAGCCGTACTCGCTGTCGCGCCCGGCCGGTCCCTCGTCGTCGGCCGTCGTGATCAGCCGGTTGATGACGTTGGCCGCGGACATCTTCGGGTAGCGCGAGCGGAGCAGCGCGGCCGAGGCGCTGACCATCGGCGCGCCGAAGCTCGTGCCCTGCACCCGCCAGTACCCGTGGTCGAGGCCGGCCGCGGTCAGTTCGGTGGCCGGGGCGGCCAGGACGGTCTCCGGGCCCTGGAGCGAGCCGGTCCAGAACGCGCCGGTGCGCAGCAGGCCCGACACCGCGATGACCCCGGGCTCGCGGGCCGGATGCCAGACCTTGGCCCCCCGGTCGTTGGAGAGGTTCCCGTCGCAGGCGACCACGACGACGTCCTTGGCGAACGCGTAGTCGATGGCGTCGGTGAGCACCTTCGCGGTGTCGGCGCTGCCCAGCGACAGGTTGATGACGTCGGCGCCGTGGTCGACCGCCCACCGGACGGCCTTGGCCACGGTCGTCGCCGAGTCGTACTCGTTCTTCGGGTCGAGGACGCGGATCGGCAGGATCTTCGCCTGGTAGGCCAGGCCGACCACGCCGTCCGGGTCGTCGTGCCCGGCGATGAACGCGGCGACCGCGGTGCCGTGCCCCACGACGTCGGACCGGCCGTCGGTGGTGCCGTCGACGAAGTCGGTACCGGGCAGGACCTGGCCGACGAGGTCGGGGTGGGTCGCGTCGACGCCCGAGTCGATGACCGCGACCGTCACGCCCTTGCCGGCCGAGTACCGCCAGGCCGAGGACGCCTGCAGGAACGAGAGCTGCCACTGCTGGTCGCGGACGGTGTCGGCGGCCGCGGGCGCCGTCGGCACACCCACCAGCGCGGTCACCGCGGCGAGCACGAAGGCAGCGAGCCTCAGCCCTCGATCACGGTCGCGCACGGGTATCTCCGCAGATGGTGTGGTGTCAGTCGTCTGACACGGTACGGCGAACGAACACCGTGTGCCCCGCTTGTCTCGACAAGCGCGTACCGCTCGGAGCGGGCAGACTGGTTCGGGTACGCGTGCAGCGCCGTAAACGGAAGAGGCTAATTGCGTGTTGGCCGGTATAGACAGCATCGAATCGGGCGCCGAAGCCTGTGAGCAACCGCACAGCGGATCATGGCCGATCGCGGTACCCGACGATGAGCTGATCGTCCTGCTCACCGAGGACGGACAGCCGACCGGAACAGCCCCCAAGCTGGCCAGTCACCACGGTGACACCCCGTTGCACGCCGCGTTTTCCAGCTACGTCTTCGACGCCTCCGGCCGGTTCCTGCTGACCCGGCGGGCGCTGAGCAAGAAGACCTGGCCCGGCGTCTGGACGAACTCGTGCTGCGGGCACCCGGCGCCGGGCGAGTCCGCCGTGGCCGCGGTGCGACGCCGGCTGGCCTACGAGCTGGGCCTGCACGTCGAGATCGACGAGATCGTGCCGCTGCTGCCCGATTTCCGCTATCGGGCCGAGCTGGACGGCATCGTCGAGAACGAGATCTGCCCGGTGTTCGGCGTCCGCGTGAACAGCGAACCGGTGCCGAACCCGGACGAGGTCGAGGAGTACCGCTGGGTGTCGTGGCCGGTGGCCGACCGGGCCGGCCTCTCGCCGTGGTCTCTCCTCCAGCTCGACGAGCTGGAGGGCCACCCGGCGATCACGACGCTTTTGCCCACCGGAGAAGCTCGCCGGTGACGAACTCCGGCTGCTCGGCCTGCGGGAAGTGGCCGACGCCGTCCAGCACCTGCCACTCGTAGCCCGCGGTCACGTACCGGCCCGAGCCCTGGGCCGTGCGCGGCAGCAGATAGGCGTCGTCGGCCCCGTGGAGCTGCAGCGTCGGCGCGGCGATCGGGGCCTGCATGAGCTTCGCGTACCGCCACCCGGTCGGACGGCTGAGCGAGCGCAGCGACCAGCGGTAATACTCCATCGCGCAGAACGCCGCCTGCGGGATCTGGATAGCGGTCCGGCAGGCCTGCACGTACTCCGCGTACTCGTCGGTGGTGCGCCAGCGGCCACCGGACCACTTCTCGAACAGGTTCCCGACGTAGGTGGCGTCGTTCGCGGTGACCCGGTGCTCGTAGCGCGGGGTCTGGAACGCGAACAGCGTCCGGCTGGCCGCGAGCTGGCCGCGCGGGTCGCTGGCGATCGCCGCCCGCAACCGCAGCGGGTGCGGTGAGGAGAGGATCGCCATCCGGCGCACCTGACGCGGGTGGAACGTGGCCGTCGCCCAGGCCAGCGCACCGCCCCAGTCGTGCCCGACGAGCATCGCGTCCCGCTCGCCGAGCGCCCGGATCAGCCCGCTGACGTCGCTGGCGGTGGTGAACCCGTCGTAACCGCGCGGTGGTTTGTCGCTGGCGCCGTAGCCGCGGAGGTCGACCGCGGCGACGCGGTACCCGGCCTCGGCCAGCGGCTCGATCTGATGCCGCCACGTCCACCAGTACTCGGGGAACCCGTGCAGCAGCAGGATCAGCGGCCCGGAACCGGCCTCGACCACGTGGAACCGGCTGCCGTTGGCGCTGACGAAGCGGTGACTCCACGGTCCCTCGTGGAGGACGATCACGTCGTCCGGCGGGTTGGCCATGGTCCTCACAGTAGAGACCCGGTCTCGTGCGGTAACGGCCCGCTATGGGCGTAGACGTTTCTCACGCTAACCGAGCTGACAGCCTCTACCCTTCGGAGCCGGGGAGAGGAAGGTTTCCGTGATCGACGTGTATGCGCCAGTTGAGGTTCCTCGGTGCCCGGACTGGACGATGTCGTGGGACGCCGACCCACCGGGGCGGGCAGCGTTCGCCATCGACGATGGTGAGCAGACGTTACTGCTGGCGGCCGACGGGCGGCGGGTAAGGATGGTGGGAGCGGAGCGCTTGGACGACCCGGGCCAGCTCTCACCCGATGGCACCCGGTTGGCGCTGGTCGTCGACCGGCCGGTACCGACCGTCTCGGTGCTCGACCTGACCGACGGGTCGCGGCGCGGGTTCCCGGCGACCGTCCGGGGCGCCGAAGTGTTGTCGTGGCTGCCGAGCGGCCGGCGGTTGCTCTACGGCAACGACGAAGGCATGTATCTACTCGACTTGGAGACAGGCCGCAGCGACGCCTACGACCTGTCCGGAGAAGAACCCCGCGAGGTCGCGGTCGCGCCCGAGGGAGCCCGAATCGCGGTCGACGTCGGCTCCTATGTCCGGATCGCGCCGCTGGCCGGTGGGCCGCCGGTTCGCGTCCCGCTGCCCGAGGACGCCGCCCTCGGGGCCCACGGCTGGTCACCGGACGGCCGGCTGCTCGCGGTGGGGCGGGAGATCACGCCGTCACGCAGCCAGCAGGGCGGGTTCGACCTGGTGATCACCGCGCTCGACACCGAGCGCGGGTTCCGGCCGGCCGCGCAGGTCAGCGTGGTGGGTGTGGTCGCCGGCGCGTTCGTCGGGTGGCGATCGATGCACTCGATCCTGCTGCTCGAGCGACGGTTCGACGAGCCGTTCCGGCTGGTCGTCCGGGCGCTGGACGGCACCGAGATCGAGACGCTGGCGAAGCTGCACGGGTCGGTCTGGGAGGTGCGGGCGGCCGCCGGGCTGCTCGAGATCGTCCGGCCGAACCTGGATTCGGAGGAAGTCGACCTCGGCGTTCCGCCGCGGTGGCAGCGGATGACCGGTTCGCTGCGCGGAGCGTTCAAGAAGTCCTGAGGGTCGGCCCCCGGCTTCCGCCGGGGGCCGACCACGTCAGTCCTGCTTGCCGCTCGACAACCCGTCGCTGATCAGGTTCATCACCGTCGGGTCGGCCAGCGTGGTGACGTCGCCCAGGTCCCGCTTCTCGGCGACGTCGCGGAGCAGGCGGCGCATGATCTTGCCCGACCGGGTCTTCGGCAGCTCGGGCACGACGAGAATCTGGCGCGGCTTGGCGATCGGCCCGATCTCCCGGGAGACGTGGGCGCGCAGCTCGGAGGCCGGGTCGCCGCCCTGCTCGGCGTCGCCCCGGAGGATCACGAACGCGACGATGCCCTGGCCGGTCGTCGGGTCGGTGGCGCCGACGACCGCCGCCTCGGCCACCGACGGGTGGCTGACCAGCGCCGACTCCACCTCGGTAGTGGAGATACGGTGCCCGGACACGTTCATGACGTCGTCCACGCGGCCGAGCAGCCACAGGTCGCCGTCGTCGTCCTTCTTCGCCCCGTCGCCCGCGAAGTAGTAGCCCTGGTCGGAGTAGCGCGACCAGTACGTGTCCTTGAACCGCTCGTCGTCGCCCCAGATCGTCCGCAGCATCGACGGCCACGGCTCGGTGAGCACCAGGTAGCCGCCACCGCCGTTCGGCACCGGCTTACCGCTCTCGTCGACGACGTCGACCGAGATGCCGGGCAGCGCCTTCTGGGCGGAGCCGGGCTTGGTGGCGGTGACGCCGGGCAGCGGGGAGACCATGATCGCGCCGGTCTCGGTCTGCCACCAGGTGTCGACGATCGGGGCGTTGTCGCCGCCGATGTGGTGGCGGTACCAGATCCAGGCTTCGGGGTTGATGGGCTCGCCCACGCTCCCCAGCAGCCTCAAACTGGACAGGTCGAACTTCGCCGGGATGTCCGCGCCCCACTTCATGAACGTCCGGATGGTGGTGGGCGCGGTGTACAGGATCGTCACCTTGTACTTCTGGATGATCTCCCAGAAGCGTCCCTGGTGCGGAGTGTCGGGAGTGCCCTCGTACATCACCTGGGTGACGCCGTTGCTCAGCGGCCCGTAGACGATGTAGCTGTGGCCGGTGACCCAACCGATGTCGGCCGCACACCAGTAGATGTCGGTCTCCGGCTTGAGGTCGAACACCGCGTGGTGGGTGTACGAGGCCTGCGTGAGGTAGCCGCCGCTGGTGTGCAGGATGCCCTTCGGCTTCGCCGTGGTGCCCGACGTGTAGAGGATGAACAGCGGGTTCTCGGCGTCGAACGTCGAGTACTCGTGGGTGTCGGGCTGCCGGTCGACGACGTCGTGCCACCACACGTCGCGGCCCTCGGTCATCGCCACGTCCTCGCCCGTGCGCCGGACGACGAGCACCTTCTCGACGCCGGTGCCGGCGATCGCCTCGTCGGCCGCGGGCTTGAGCGCGGACGGCTTACCGCGCCGGTAGCCGCCGTCGGCCGTGATGACGACCTTGGCCTGGGCGTCGTCGATCCGGTTGCGGAGGCTGTCGGCGGAGAATCCGCCGAAGACGACGCTGTGCGCCGCGCCGAGCCGGGCGCAGGCGAGCATCGCGACCGCGGCCTCCGGGATCATCGGCAGGTAGATCATGACCCGGTCGCCGGTGCGGACGCCGAGCTCGTGCAGCGCGTTGGCGGCCTTGGAGACGTCCTTCTGCAGGTCGCGGTAGGTGATCGTCCGGGTGTCGCCGGGCTCACCCTCCCAGTGGATCGCGACCCGGTCGCCGTTGCCGGCCTCCACGTGCCGGTCGACGCAGTTGTAGGCGACGTTCAGCTTCCCGCCGACGAACCACTTCGCGAACGGCGCGTTCCACTCCAGCGCGGTGTGCCAGGGCTCGGACCAGGCGAGCCGTTTCGCCGCGTCTTCCCAGAAGCCGATCCGGTCGTCCGCGGCCCGCTCGTAGGCGTCCGCCTTGACGTTGGCGGCCTCGGCGAACGCGGCCGACGGCGGGAACGTGCGCTCCTCGCGGAGCAGGTTCGAGAGCGTGGCCTCGGAAGAGGCTTCTTCGGTCATGTGCGGGACCTCCTCGTTGTGGCCGTTTTCAACTTAGTGCCGCTCGCGGTCGCGCACACCACGTGGGCGCAGGTTGCGGCGTCGAGCGGTGTGCGCGGAGCGGTCGGCGGCGTCTCAGCCGGGCGGATCGCGGCGTCTCAGCCGGGCGGATCGCGGTGTCTCAGCCGGGCGGATCGACCTCTCCGGCCGTCCGGTGGATACCTCGCTCGGTCGTCGATCCGCTGCAACCGGCGTGGCCTAGCGTCCGGGGCCGGTTGGGAAATTGGAGAGGCATGCGTTTACGCCCGGTGTTCGTGGTGCTCGTGTTGTCCGTCGTGGCGCTGCTCGCCGCCACCGGCATCGGTTTCGGGGCGGCGTTCGCGCTGCGGGGTGATTCCGGCGCCAGCCGTTACGCGAGCCCGCGGTATCCCACCGACACCGACGACCTGCCGCTGTTCACGTCCGACGTCAGCGAGTCCGCCCCCGGCCGGTCGGTCTTCCTGCTCGAGACGGTCGGGATGTTCAGCGACAGCCACGTCCTCTTCGCCGCCGACTCCGACCGCGTCCGCGGTGTCGACGCGATCACCGACCGCTCCGACCCGGAGTACGACATGGTCACCACGCAGCTCGCCCCGGACGGCAGCCGGCTCGCGATCGGCGACGCCACCGGCGACGGCACCGACGTGCTGGTGGCTGATCTGGCGACCGGCGCCGAGCGGCGCTTCCCCGTCGAGGCCGGCCCGGCCGGCCAGATCGAGGTTCTGGCCTGGTCGGCCGACGCTACGCAGCTCGCGGTCGCGGCCGGCAGCCTGTACGTCCTCGACGTGACGAGCGGACGGTGGACGCAGATCGGCACGCCGGACGCGCCCAGCGAGGAGACGTCCGAGCTGTTGCCGGGGGAGGAGCCGCTGCCCGACGGCGAGGATCCGCCCGCGCTGTCGTCGGGGTCGCCCGACGTGTACGGCGAGCCGGGCGGGGTGCAGGCCGCGTTCTCGCCCGACGGGCAGTCGATCGTGTACGACGACGGCGCGGACATCGAGGTGTACCCGACCGACGGATCCGGGTCGCCGGTGCTGCTGACCGACCGGGCCGTGCGGCTGGCCGGCCCGAACGCGTGGTCGCCCGATGGTCGTCGGGTGCTGGTTCTGCGCGACGAGTCCACCGATGTCGACGAGACGACGTCGCTGCTGGCGATCGACGTGCGGTCGAAGCAGGCCGATCGGGTGGCGCGGTTCGGGTACGTCGAGTTCAGCGATCCGGCGCTGGTGGGGTGGCGCGGGGCCGGCCAGGTGCTGCTGGCCGGGATCGACGAGAACGGGTCGGAGGTCGTGGATGCGTACGGGTTGGACGGAAAGCGCGGAGCGCGGGTTCTGACGTTCGGGTACTCGACGTTCTCGGTGCAGGTCGCGGCGAAGCTGTTCGAGGAGTCGACGGCTCGGGGCGGCGGGTTCTCGGGTGGGCCGACGCCGACGGGTTGGCGGGTGGCTGTCGGGGTGGCGGCGGGGGTCGTTGCGGCGTTGGGGTTCTCGGTGATCGGTGCGGCGGTAGGAGTACCGCTGGCCGTGCGTCGGCGCGCAGGGCGCCGGGCCGCGGCCTTCGGGACCGCGGCCTTCGCGCCGGTGGCGGGTCCGGGCGGCTGGTCCCCGCCGGTCGGGCCGGCCGGGCTCTGGCCTCCGCCCGGCGGGTCGGCCGGGCAGTGGCCTCCGCCGGCCACCGCGCTCCCGCCCTGGATGCCCCCGCCGCCTACGTCGCCGGCTGGGCCGCCGCACGGCGTACGGCCCGCGGCAGGCCCAGGGGCGGCAGGCGCGGCGGTGGCGAGCGGGGCGGCGGCGGGCGCAGGGTTCACCCTTGCGGCGCGGTCGCGCGGCGCGCAGTCGGGCGCTGCTCCGGCGGGCGGTGGAGGGTTGTCCTCGGCCGCGCTGGATGGTCTCGGCGGTGCGGAGCCCACCGCCGCATCGGAGGCCGCCCATCCGGATTCGCTTGCCGCCGGGCCGGCGGGATCGCTTCCCGGCCGACAGGCGGGTTCGCCTTTCGCGGGTCAGACGGGGGCGGTGCCCGCTGGGGAGGGGGTGGGGGCCGGGGTGGAGTGGGTGTTGCCTCGGTGATCGGGGCGGGCGGATAACGTACGGGGCGTGCCGGATCCCCTTGCGCCGCTGCTCGACCTGCCCGGAGTCGCCGACGCCGCCGCCGGGGCGCGGAAGCAGATCGACCAACTGTTCGGGCACCAGGTCCTGCGCCGGAACTCCGGCCCGGTGAGCGTCGAAGCCGCGCTCCGCGGCGCCCACGCCTCGGCGTCGCTCGAAGGCGCCCGCTACGACCTCGAGGCAGTCCGCGCCGGCGCGGTCACCGACCCGGTCGTCCAGGGCTCGCTCCGCATCGCCGGCGCGATCGGCTCCCTCGTCGACACCTGGCCCAAGGCGCCACTGCAGGTCCTGGCCCGCCTGCACGTGCTCGCCGCCCGCGACACGCTCCCGCCCGACGCGCTCGGTCGCCCGCGCACGGATCCCGAGGTCGCGGCCCGGTTGGCCGCGCTCGGCGACCTCGTCACCGGCGGCACCGACGCCCCCGCGGTGATCCTCGCCGCGATCGTCCACGGCGAGCTCCTCGCGCTCGCCCCGTTCGACGGTCCGGGCGGCCTCGTCGCCCGCGCCGCCGCCCGCCTGACGCTGATCGCCAAAGGACTCGACCCGAAAGCCGTCTCGGTACCCGAGATCGGGCACCTCGCCCGCGAACCCGAGTACATCGGCGCGGCCAACGCCTACGCGACCGGCACGTCGGACGGCGTCCGCAACTGGCTGCAGCATTGCTGCACGGCGGTCGCCCTCGGCGCCGACGAGGGTTTCGCGATCTGCGAGGCGATGTCTCAGTAACGGCGGGGAGGCCCGTAGCCTCCCGGCGGTCCGTAGCCGGGAATCGGCGGTGCCGGGTACGCGTCGGCCTGCGGCTCCGGCCGTCGCCTGCGCGTCCCGCCGCCCGGCGTCCGCATGAAGACCTGTCGGACGCCGCTCGGCGGCGGCCACAGCACGGCACCACCCGCACCGGACGCGGTGAGCACCGTTCCCAGCAACAGCACCACGGCGGCGAGCAGCATCAGGTAGCCGCCGAGGTCGAGTGACAAGGTCGAGGTGACCTTGATGCCGGTCGAGGTGGTGGCGGGTCGGTCGTCGCCGAACATCACGGTCTTGGACGAGACGCCGAGGCAGAACAGGATCAGCAGCGTCAGGCTGCTGAGCAGGACGCGGACCTGGGCGGGGCGGAGGCCGAGCACGCCGAAGCGGTCGCGCCGGAAGACCCGGAGCACGCCGAGCACGGCCGCGACCACCGCCGCGAGGATCGCGACCCAGCTGAGCGGGGCCAGGAACGTCGCCGAGGTCCAGGCCGTCCACGAGGTCGGGAGGTCGGCGCGGTCGGCGATCGCTGTGTAGCGACCGTCGGTGTAGGAGACGAACGGCAGCTTCGAGAACGCCAGCACCAGCAGGCCGCCGACGACCGTGAGCAGGTCGCCGACCGTGGCCGTGGGCGTGCCGGCGCGAGCGCTGCCGCGGGCCGTGAGACGACCGGCGGCGCCGGGGATGGGCTCGGTGACGCTCTCGGTCGGCGGCATCGGCCGCGACATCGGGGGTGCTGACATCGGGGGTGCTGACATCGGCGGGGGAGCCGGGCGGGCCGGCGGCCGGCCGGATGGGTGGCCGGGTGCGTGGCCGGGTGCGTGGCCGGGTGCGCCCGGCGGGGCCGGGCGGGGCATTCGGGCGGGGAACGACTGAGAGGGCTGCCTGGTGACCGCGGACCACGGGGGAGCGGAGTCCGACCGAGGCGGGGAATCGTCCTCCGGTAACGGCTTGACCAGGGGAGTGGTCAACGGGTCGCCGCCGTCGAACGGGTCCCGGGCCCGGGGTCTCTCCGGGCGTGGACGCGGATCCATCGTGGTGCTCCCCTCAAGCCACTCCAGCCCCGCAGGCAGCATATCGACGCATACCGAACCTGTGAGGAGTATTGAGGGAGGGCCGAGTATTGAGGGAGGCCGAGTATTGAGGGGGGCCGAGCGCGGGCGGGCGGCTCGCGCGCGTCAGGCGGGCCGAGCACAAGCGGACGGCGCCCCGCGTCGGGACGCCGTCACGCACAGACTGTCTGGGCTACCAAGCGTGCACCCTCTCCGACGAACGCGGATCCCGTCGAATCCGCCTCGACGCGCCGTACGCGGCTGGTCGCGCGTGGGTACCCCGGAGCCTGTGCCCGAGCTCCACGGTGTGGCGCCCGTCACACCTTTCTACGCCGGTTCCGCGGAACACGGAAGGCCCCTTGAGCAGTACGTTCATACTCCGACGGCGCGTCGCCGTCCGTACCAGACCATCCCGGCGAGCGCGGCCGCGCCGACTCCGAAGCCGACCGCGGCGGTGGCGAGCACCGGAGTGGACGGCCGGACGAATCGGGTCGGAAGGGTCACCGGACGGCGGAACAGCAGCACCGGCCAGTCGTGCTCGGCGGCCGCCTTGCGCAGGCCGCGGTCGGGGTTGACCGCGAACGGATGCCCGACCGTGCTGAGCATCGGGACGTCGCTCACCGAGTCGGAGTAGGCGTAGCAGTCCTCGAGGACGTAGCCCTCGCTGGCCGCGAGGTCGCGGATCGCCGCGGCCTTCGCCGGACCGGCGGCGTAGTACTCGATCTCCCCGGTATACCGCCCGTCGACGACCTTCATCCGGGTCGCGACCACCCGGTCGACGCCGAGCAGCGCGCCGATCGGCCGCACGACCTCGTCGCCGGATGTGCTGACGATGACGACGTCACGCCCGGCCGCGCGGTGTTCGCCGATCAGGGCCGCGGCCTCGGCGTAGATGGTCGGCTCGATGAGCTCGTGCAGGGTCTCGGCGACGATCTGGCGGACCTGGCTGACGCTCCAGCCGGTCATCATCGACGTCACCGCGTCGCGGATGCGGGCCATCTGGGCCTCGTCGGCCCCGGCGCGCTGGAACATCAACTGTGCGTAAGCACTTCTGAGCATCGCCCGGCGGGTGATCAGGCCGCCCTGATAGAACGGCCGGCCGAACGCGAGCGCACTCGACTTGGCGATCACGGTCTTGTCGAGGTCGAAGAAGGCCGCGCTGCGGGCCTGCGCCGGCTCGACCGTGCGGGCACTGTCCACAGTTGTCTGATCGTCGCCTGTCGGCTCGTCGCCCACGCTGGCGCTCTCGCTCATGCCTCGGAGTGTAAGACCGGACCTGAACCGACGGCCCCCTCGACTCCGGCGTTCGGTTAGGGCATTGTTGGCAGGGGTATGTGCCAGAGCGTTGGCGGCCTAAGAAAATTCTTACGAGACTTGTTTCCGACCGGGTTCGGTTGCAGATCTCCCTCGGTTTGTTGAAGAATGTCAGAGGGGCGCTCTGTGTCGGGAAGCGGAGAAGAGTAGGCGTTCTCAGTCGGCTTCGACACCTCTAACGGCCTGGTTGACCGCACCCCCCCCGCGGTCATCTGGGCGGGTTCGGCTCGGCCCCCCCGGAGCCGGACCCCGGACGGTCCCCGCCCACCCCCCCGGCGGGGACCGTCCCCTTTTCTCCACAAACACCTTCGAGTCCAAATCGGGCAATGTGTGCCGCTTTGTGAGCACTGGATTTCTCGAAAGTTCTTGCTGATGCGTTTCTGGATCGGTTCTTCCGGTCTGCTTCGGTAATGAGCAGCGAAAACGTCATCCGCGCAGTTTTGGTGTGATAGCACGCGACGCGAAGAATTCGGCAGTTGTCCACCGAGTGATCGCAGGTTTCTGTGGCCTGTGGACAACATTCCGACAGGTGCTGGAGTTCGCGACGGTTGGTGGGTCGAAACCGCGATCCACCCGCCGGAGGATTCATGCCGTCGCCCGAGGCACGCCCGTTGGTCTGCGTCCGCGATCCTGAGCTTGCGGATCACCTGTTGCGTTTGGCCGCCGCTGCGGGCACCGACGTGGAGGTGCCCGTCGATCCGGCCGCGGCCCGGCCACTGTGGACCGGTTCGGGTCTCGTCGTCGTCGGCGTGGACGTCGCGGACGAGTACGCCGCGGCCCGGTTGCCGTACCGGATCGGGGTGGTTCTGGTCGCCGACGAGCGGGTGCTCGGGCCCGACGATCCGGTCGTCTGGCGGCTCGCGGCGGACCTCGGCGCCGAGCACGTGGCGTTCCTCCCGACGGCCGAAGCGTGGCTGATCGATCGGTATACCGATGCGGTGAGTGACCGTTCGGTCGACGGGCGGGTCGTCGCGGTGATCGGCGGCCGCGGTGGGGCCGGAGCCAGCGTGCTCGCGACCGCCCTCGCGGTGACGGCCGCTTCCGACGGCGCGCGGACGATGCTCGTCGACGCCGACCCGCTGGGCGGCGGGCTGGATCTGCTGCTGGGCCGGGAGCGGGTGGCCGGTCTGCGCTGGCCCGACCTGGCCGCGACGTCGGGGCGGGTCAGCCCGCCGTCGCTGCACGAGGCGTTGCCCAAGGTCGGCGAGCTGCGGGTGCTGTCGTGGGACCGCGGTGACGTCCTGACGATTCCGCCGGAGGCCGCCGGTGCGGCGCTGGAGGCCGGTAAGCGGGGCTCGGACCTGCTCGTGGTCGACCTTCCGCGTCGGCTCGACGACGCGGCGGTCCTGGCGCTGCAGGCCGCTGATCTGACGTTGCTGGTCGTCCCGGCCGAGGTGCGGGCGTGCGCGGCGGCGTCGCGGGTGGCGCGGGCGGTGCGTCCGCACTGCGGGCGGTTGGCGTGCGTGGTGCGGGGGCCGGCGCCGGCCGGCTTGCGTTCCGAGGAGCTGGCCGCGGCCCTGGAGTTGCCACTGGCCGGAGTGCTGCGGGCCGAGCCGAAGCTGGCGACCGCGCTGGAGCGGGGCGATGTGCCGGCCGGCAACGGGCGCGGCCCGCTGGCCGGTTTCTGTCGCCGGTTGCTGGCCGACCTGGACGATCTGGTGGGGCCGTCGTGAGCGCGGAGGTCGCCACCGGAGGGTTGGCCGAGCGGGTCCGGCGTCGGTTGATCTCGGAAGGGAGCCTGCCGACGCGAGCGGCGGTGACGACCGCGGTGCGCGCCGAGTACGGCTCGCCGATCGGCGACCGGACGCTGCTCTCGCTCGGAGCCGACCTGCACGCCGAACTGGTCGGCGCCGGTCCGCTCACCGCGCTGCTGGCCGAGCCCGACGTCACCGACGTGCTCGTCAACGGCCCGGGCGAGGTCTGGGTCGATCGCGGCGCCGGGCTCCAGCGCGTCCACTGCGACCTCGGTGACGACGCGAGCATCCGCCGGCTCGCCCAGCGACTGGCCGCGTCGTGCGGACGCCGGCTCGACGACGCGTCGCCGTTCGTCGACGCCCGGCTCCCCGACGGAACGCGGTTTCACGCCGCGCTGCCGCCCGTCGCCGTCGGTACCGTGCACCTCTCGCTGCGGACGTTCCGCCCGCGCGGGTTCAGCCTCGACGAGCTGGTCGCGGCGGGCACGCTCACGCCGGCCGCGGCCGCGATCGCCAGGGCCGTGGTCGACGCCCACCTGGCGTTCCTGGTCAGCGGCGGAACCGGCAGCGGCAAGACCACGCTGCTGGCCGCGCTGCTCGGTGAGATCGCGCCGGACGAGCGGCTGATCGTCGTCGAGGACGCGACCGAGCTCCGGCCGGCTCACCCGCACGTGGTCTCGCTGGAGGCCCGGCCCGCGAACGCCGAGGGCGCCGGCCTGATCCCGCTGCGGACGCTCGTCCGGGAGGCCTTACGCATGCGCGCCGACCGCATCGTCGTGGGCGAGTGCCGAGGTGGCGAGGTGGTGGAGCTGCTGGCCGCGCTGAACACCGGCCACCGCGGCGGGGCGGGCACGCTGCACGCGAACACGCTGGACGACGTCCCGGCCCGGATCGAGGCGCTCGGCCTGATGGGGGGTCTGGGCCGTGATGCGGTGCATGCCCAGCTGGCGAGCGCGGTGCAGGTGGCGTTCCACATCGTTCGGTATCCGTCGCAGGCCGGTGGGCGGTTGGTGACCGAGATCGGCGTCCTGGCGGCGGGACGGGACGGCCGGGTTCGGGCGTGGCCGGCCTGGCGGAGGGACGGCGGTCCGACGCCGGGCCTGGACCAGCTGCGGGCGCTGCTGGAGTCGCGGGGTGGGGCGTGGTGAGCGGTGTGCTTCCGGTGGCGGTGATGTTGGCGGTGGTCGGGCCGTCCGGGGTTCGTGGGCGGCTGCGGATGGTGGCGGTGGCGGGGCGGGGACATCGGCCGGGCTCGGCGGGCGAACGAGGATTTCGGCGCGAGGGACGGCTGGTGGGGGCGCGGCGACTTCGGGATCGGCATACCCGACCGGGTGTGGGAGCGGCGGTGGCCATCCTCGCCGTCGCGGTCGGCGGCGTCGTGATCGGAGGCCCGGTGCTGGCCGGTGCTGTCGTCGCCTACGGGGTTGCCGGGCGGTACGCGCTGGCCCGGAGGCGCCGGGCGAAGGCCGAGGAAGCCGTGCGGGCGGCCGCCGCGGTGGCCCTGGCCGGGCTGGCCGACGACCTCCGAGCCGGCGCCACGCCGCACATCGCCCTACACACGGCGCTGGCCGCGCTGGACCGGCTCCCGGTGCCAGCGGCTGTGGCGTCCGCGTTGGCGGCCGTGCGCGCGGCCGTGGTGCGTCACCCGGCCGGGGACGTGGTGGCGGCCCTTCGAGCGGTGCCAGGGCCGCTCGAGCCGGCGTTCGGTCGGTTGGCCGCGGCCTGGGCCCTGACCGACAGCGGGATTCTCCTGGCCGACGTCGTCGCCCAACTCGACGTCGAACTCCGGCGACTACGGCGCGCGACCGACCGGGCCGCGTCCCAGACCGCGTCCGCCCGAGCGACGGCCCGGCTGATCGCCGCACTGCCGGTGTTGGGCCTGGGGGTGGGTGAGCTGCTGGGCGCTGCGCCGCTGGCGGTACTCACGAGGACGCCGGCCGGAGCCGCCTGCGCCGCGGCCGCGGTGGTGCTCCATCTGACGGGGTTCGCGCTGGCCGCCCGCCTGAGCCGGGTGACGACCGAATGAGGGCGGCAGCGGTGTTTCCGGTGGGACTGCTCCAGGGACGTGGACCTTGCGCGGCCTACGACCGTCGCTGTGACCGCGACCGGAGTGCCGCCTGCGACCGCCGGGCTGACCGCGATCGGAGTACCGCCTGCAAGCGCTGTCCCACGGTCGACGGTCACGCGGCAAGGGTCGTCCGGCGGCGGGTCGGGGAGCCGGGATCGGCGGTGGCGGGATGACGGCGCTGTCGATGGGTGCGGCGGTGACGCTGTTGATCGCGGCGGTGGTGGTGATGCTCGGTCGGCGGCCGTCGCCACGGCGGCGGCTGGCGCGCGCCTTCGGTGCGGATTCCGCGGCGCGGCGCGGCGGACTTCGTGGAGCCCCAACGTCCGGGGAGGTGGCCGGACTGCGGGGGCGGTCGGTGCGACCGTCTGAGCCGTGGTTGCGGTTGCTTCCGTGGCTGTCTCAGCCGGAGGTGCGGCGATGGCTGCCCGGGCTGTCTCAGCCCGAGCTGCAGCAGTGGGGGCCGTCGTCGTCTCGGGAGCGGTCGGGGGCAACGTCGGTCGGTCCGTCCGGGCGTCGGCCGGGTCCTCACCGGATGATGCAGGCCGGGGCGCCGATCGGCGTCGGGATCGTGGTGGCGCTCTTCGTCGGCGGGTGGGTCGGGCTGGTGCTCGGCGCGATCGCCGGCGTCGGCGGGTGGTACGTCGTCCGGAGGCTGCCGGCAGTCGGCGACGGACAGGCGGCCGCCGCCGAGCTGCCGTACGCCATCGACCTGCTGGCCGCCGTCCTGAAGTCCGGTGCACCACTCGACCGAGCGGTGTCGCTGGTCGGTTCCGCGGTCGGAGGCCCGTTGGGAGAGCGGCTCGAGGAGGTCGGACGGTCGCTACGGCTCGGCGTGCACGGAGAAGCCGGATGGTCCGCGCTAGCCGACGTCGCCGGTGCGGCCGGGTTCATCCCCGCCGCGGTCCGGGCCGCCGAGAGCGGCGCGGCGCTGGCCGCGGCCTGCGTCCGGTGCGCGGCCGACCTCCGCGAGCAGCGCGAAGCCCGAGTCGACGCAGCGGCCCAACGCGCGGGCGTCCTGGTCGTGCTCCCGCTAGGACTCTGCTTCCTACCAGCGTTCGTGCTGGTCGGAGTGGTGCCGATTCTGCTCGGGGTGCTCGATGACGTCCTGGGGTGAGCCGGGGAGGTCCCGGCGTACGAGAGGAGAAGGTCATGATTCGGAGGCTTCGGTTGCTCGGCGAGGCCGGGATGACCACGGCGGAGTACGCGGTAGGCACGGTAGCCGCCGTGGCGTTCGCCGGGATTCTGCTGAAGGTGGTGACGTCCCCGGCGGTGCAGACCGCGCTGACCGCGATCATCACCAAGGCGCTGAGGAGCTAGCCCACCGCCCAGGCCGCCGCCCGCCCAAGCGCCCCCGAGACCGACCCCGGCCGGCCGAGGACGCCCCAAGCGGGCGGCGGCCCCCACCGCCGCCCGACGCGCCGCCGCCCGACGCGCCGGTTGGACCGCCGGCCGACGCGCCGCTGGCCGATGCGCCGACCGTTGGGCCGCCGGCCGATGCGCCGCCGGCCGACCCGCCGCTGGCCGACGCGCGGACCGCTGGGCAGCCGACTGCTGGCGGGCCTGGCGGTGGTCGGCCTGGCGCCGACCTGCCGATGACCGAGCCGCCGATGACCGAGCCGCCGCGGGCCGAGCCGCCGCGGACCGCCGCGCCGACCGCTGGGCAGCCGACTGCTGGCGGTCCTGGCGGTGGTCGACCTGGCGCTGACCCGCGGGGCGCCCGCGCGCTGGGCACCGACCCGCGGGGCGCCCGCGCGCTGGGCGCTGGCCCACCTGCCGCTGGCCCGCATGGCGGTGGCTGGCCCGGTGCTGGCCGACTTATCACTGACCCGCCCGCCGCTGGGCAGCCGCGGGCGGGGTGCGCCGGCGCCAACGGTCGCTTGCGCGGCTGGTGTGCGGCAGCCACAGGGTTGCCATTAGATCGGTGCGTGGCTGTCCCGAGGGCGGCTTCCGATCAGTACGCGGCCGTCGTGAGAGCGGCGTCCGAGCGGTGGGCGGTCACGGCCGGGGTGCTGCTCGTTCTATGCCTGGCCATCGCCGATATGGCAGTTGGGTGGGTCATGGTCGTCCACGGGCTAGTGACCGGGCGGTGCGCGGCCACCGACCAGCCACCGCACGGGTTGTGCCCGGACGCCGACCGGCTGCCGCGCGAGTGGTACCCGGACGCCGACCGACCGCCGCGCGAGTGGTACCCGAACGCCGACCGGCCGCCGCGGGGGTGCTGCCCGGGTGCCGACCGGCCCCTGCACGGGGTGCGCGGGGCGCTCGCCCCGCGCGGGGCGCGCGGGGCGGCCCTCAATTGGTCGTCTCGCAGGAAGGCCGCGGCCGTGGTCGGGACGGTGCTTGCTCGACTCCGGGCGATTGGCTGGAGGGTGCGCCGCTTGGGTGCGGTCGCCAGCGGGGTGGTGCGCGGGCCGGGCGCGGCCGTGGGTGGGGCGGTCGGGTCGGTTACCGCGGAGTTGGCGGCCGCGATTCCGGTCGTGGTGTTGCTGTTGACGGCGGGGCTCACCGCGTTGGGTGCGACTACCACTCAGCTGCGGTGCGTGGACGCGGCTCGGGAGACCGCACGTGCGGCGGCTCGTGGGGATGCGGATCCCGTCTCGGTCGGGCGGCGACTGGCTCCCGCGGGCGCTTCGATTCGGGTTGAGGCTACGGAGGACCTGGTCACAGTGACCGTGTCCGCGCCCGCTGTCGGGCCTCTGTGGCCGGGTCGCATCGACGCGACTGCGGTTGTCGAGCCAGAGCCTCCGGTCGGCGGATGATCCCGCCACTGAAGGCCGACGCCTTCGACGGTCGGGCTGCGCGCTTCCGGGCTGCGTGCGGCGGGATTTTTCGGGTTCGGCGGGGTGGAGGTAGTGCTTCGGTGGTGGCTCTGGCGGTTGGGCTGGCGTTGTTGAGCGTTGGGCTCGGGCTTCAGGGGGTTGGTGCGGCTGTAACTGCGCGGCATCGTGCGGCTTTGGCGGCCGATCTGGCCGCGCTGTCTGGTGCGCTTCATGTCCCCGAGGGCGCGACCGCTGCTTGTGCGCGTGCCGGTGAGGTTGCTCGACTCAATAGGGCTCAGCTCAGTCGCTGTGAGGTGATTGGTCGCGACATCGTTCTGACGGCTGAGGTCGTGCCTCCCGGCCCAGCTGCCCGCGCAGGCAACGCCCAGGCCCGAGCCCGAGCCGGCCCCATCTAGAACGCCAGCGCCCGCTCGAAGCCGGGAGTCCGGCCAAGGTTGCTCGCCGACCCGGCCGAGGCCGAGGCTCTGGCCCGCCCGGATGCGACCGGCCGGGGACCGGTTCGCCGGGATGCCCACCCGCGGCGGTGCCGGCCTGCGGAATCCGCGCCTGCAAGGACACCGGCCTGTGGGGCTGCCGGCCCGAGTGTGCCGGCCTGCGGCGTTGCCCGCCGTCGGCGGCGCCGGCCTGCGGAAGTGCCCGCCTGCGGCGATTCGGGCCTGCGCGGGTGCCGGCCTGTGGGGCTGCCGGTCCGCGAGAGTGCCCGCCTGCGGCGTTGCCCGCCTTCAGCGATCCCGGCCCGCGGAAGTGCCCGCCCGCCAGGGTGCCGGTCCGCGGAAGGGCCCGCCCGCCAGGGTGCCGGTCCGCGGAAGTGCCCGCCTGCGGCGATGCCAGCCCGCGGCCGTGCCCGCCCGTGGAGAGGCCAGTCCGCCAGGGATGAGGCCGCCAGGAGTAGAGACCCGCCGGCCCGAGACCGCCGCCAGGCGCCCGGCCGATCAGGGCACCAGCCGCCTACCGGCGCACAACCACCAGCCCATAACTCCCACGCACTACGACGCCGGCGAAACGCTGCTCATGTTGAAATCCGGAACCCGCAAAGCCGGCATCGCCGTCCGATGAAAGTAATCCCCCCACTCCCGCGAAAACGCCGCCCCCGTCTCCGAAGCCCCACTGAACCTCGACAACAGATCCACCGGCGACTCATTGAACCGGAAATTATTCACCGCCCCCACCACTTCGCCACCCTCCACGAGATAGACCCCATCCCTGGTCAACCCCGTCAACAGCAGCGTCTGCGGATCAACCTCCCGGATGTACCAGAGGCACGTCAGCAACAACCCGCGCTCCACCCCACCCACCAGCGCATCGAGCCCACCCGACGCCCCACCGACCTCCATGACCAGGTTCCCGATCATCGGCGTGACCGGCAGCCCGGTGATCCCCGCGGAATGGCGCGTCTGCATCAGCGCGCGCAGCTCGCCGTCGCGGATCCAGTCCGTCGGCTCCAGCGCCAGCCCGTTGTCGAAAACGCTCGACGTCCCGGACGACGCCTGCGCCAGCACGAACGGGGCCGACTCCAAGCCAGGAAAAGACGCGTCGGACCGCAGCGTCACCGGGTGGGGCGTCAACCGCTCACCGACCCGCGTGCCCGCGCCCGGGCGGGAGAACACGGTCCGGCCCTCGAACGCCGACCGCGCGCCCATGTTCCAGTACGCGTAGATCATCAGGTCCGCCACCGCGGTGGGCGGCAGCACCGTGTCGTACCGGCCCGGCTCCAGCGACACCTTCCGCGCCGACCACTCGAGCCGCTGGGCCAGCGAGGCATCCAGGGACTCGACCGACACGTCGGAGAAGTCCCGGGTCGCCTGCCCGACCCAGGCCGACCGGCTCAGGTCGTCCGCGACCTTGCCCGTGATCCCGATGTGCCCCTGAGGCTGCACGTGCCGCAACCGCAGCCCGGTGGAGGATCCCAGGTAATAGGTGTCGACCTCGTGCTCGACGAACCCGTACAGCAGCCGTCCGGCGCTGCGCGCCGCGTCGAACGCGTCCCCCAACGCCGGCGCCACCGACGAGAAGACCTCGATCGACGTCTCCGACGGCGCCGCATCCCAGTCGGACGCAGCGCCGCCCGCAACCAACGGCTGGGCGTCGTCCGCGGCGCCGTTGCTCCGGGCGGTCTCTTCCGAGGCCCGGACCAGCGCTTCCAGCTCGTCCGACGACACCGCGGTCCGCGACACCGCGCCGCTGGCCACGCCGGTACCGGTGCCGACCGTCGAGATCACGGTGATCGACCGCGACCGCATGACGCCGTTCGTGGTCAGCGTGTTCGTGGCCCAGCGCAGGTTCGCACTCGTCGACTCCCCGGCGATGACGATGCACCCGTCGCTCTTCGAGAGCGAAAGCGCCTGCTCAACCAGATTCTGCGAGGTCATCGGCCGCCCTCCTGCACGGTGTTCAAAACAGAGATGTCCCGGAACAGCGCGCTCGGGCAGCCGTGCGACACCGGCGCGACCTGTCCCGGCTGCGCCTTGCCGCAGTTGAAGGCCCCGCCCAGCCGCCAGGTCGACGGCCCGCCGACCGCCTCCATCGAGCCCCAGAAATCCAGCGTGTTGCTCTGGTAGGCGACGTCGCGCAGCTGTCCGGCCAGCCGGCCGTCGCGGATCTCGAAGAACCGCTCGCCGGTGAACTGGAAGTTGTAGCGCTGCATGTCGATCGACCACGACTTGTCGCCGACCACATAGATCCCACGGGAGACACCCGCGATCAGGTCCGCCGTCGAAACCTCAGCCGAAGAAGGCGCCAGAGAAACGTTCGCCATCCGCTGGATCGGTACGTGCCCCGGCGAGTCCGCATACGCGCACCCGTTCGAGCGGGAGACGCCCAGCGACGAGCCCAGCAGACTAGCCATCCGCCGGTCGAGCTGATACCCGACCAGCGTGCCCTTCCGCACGATGTCCCACGACTGCCCGGCCACGCCCTCGTCGTCCCAGCCGACCGTCGACAGCCCGTGCTCGACGGTCCGGTCGCCGGTGATGTTCATGACGTCCGAGCCGTACTTCAGAACGCCGAGCTTGTCCGGCGTCGCGAACGACGTGCCCGCATAGTTGGCCTCGTAGCCCAGTGCCCGGTCGAGCTCGGTGGCGTGCCCGACCGACTCGTGGATCGTCAGCCACAGGTTCGTCGGGTCGATCACCAGGTCGTAGCGCCCCGGCTCGACGCTCGGCGCCGCCATCTTCTCGGCCAGCAGCGACGGCAGCGACGACAGTTCGGAGTCCCAGTCCCACCCGGTGCCGGTCAGGTACTCCCACCCCCGCCCGGCCGGCGGGGCCAGCGACCCCATCGTGTCGAACCGGCCGCTGGACGCGTCCACCGACAGCGCCGAGATCGACGGCGCCAGCCGGACCCGCTGCTGGGTGATCGAACTCCCGGCCGTGTCGGCGTAGTACTTGCCCTCGAGCACCTGGGAGAGCCCGGCCGTGACGTGGGAGACGCCGGAAGCCCCCAGCAACCGCTGCGAGTACTCCGCCAGCAGCGCGACTTTCTCCTGCTCCGGGACGTCGAAAGGGTTGGTCTCGTAGGAGGAGACCCACCGGGCGTCGCGGTAGACCGGCTCGTCGGCGAGTTCGACGCGTTCGGTGTTCATCCGGGCGCTGACCTTCGCCACCTGCACCGCGGTCTCGGCCGCGGCGACCACGGCCTCGACGGTCAGGTCGACGCCGGACGCGAATCCCCAGGCGCCGTCGTGGACGACCCGGACGGCGAACCCGACGTCCTCGCCGTCGTGGCTACCCTCCAGGCGGCCGTCGCGGAGCGACAGGCCCTGCGAGCGGATGCGCTCGAGGCGGAAGTCGGCGTGGCTGACGCCGAGGTCACGGGCCTTCTGCAGCGCCGCGTCGGCCAGAGCCGCGCGGGGGAGGGCCAGGAATCGCTCATCGATCTCGTGCGGCACGCCGCCGACACTATCCCGGAAGACCGCGCGACCTCAGTACCGAGGCGGCGGGGGCGGGTACTCGTCGTTCGGGGGATAGGGGTGGGCGCCGGACTGGTAGACCGTGCCGGTGGACCGCGGTTCGTCCCGGTACGGGTCGACCGTCGGGTACTCCTCGGTCTTGTGGTCCATCGTCGGGTACGCGTCCGTCGGGTGGTTGTCTCCGCGGTACGGCTCCGGCTGCCGGTGGCCCTGGTACGCGTCCGGCGAGGCCGGCGGGTACGGGTCGGGCTGCTGGTGGGTCTCGGCGCGCGCCCGGAGGGCGGCCTCCTCGTGCCGGGCCGCGTCCTCGCGGCGCGCGGCCTCGGCCCGCTCCCAGTTCGCGAGCTCCTCCTGCCGACGCGCCTCGTCCTGCCTGCGCGCCTCCTCCTGCCGACGAAGGTCGTCCTGCCGACGTGGGTCGAGATCGGGCTCCCGGGCCTCGCGGTACTCCCGAGGCTCTGGACGGTCGACGTCCTCGTGCTCGCGGGCATCGGCCACCGGAGCAGCCGCGGCCGCGGCCTTGCGGGCCTTCCGCTCCCGACGCCGACGCGCGGACACCGCGAAGCCCCACTTGATGAACCACAGGCCGAGCATGAACAGGACACCGATGGCCACCCCGACCAGGACCAGCGTCCGCCCGTTGAGGTTCGGGATGTTCAGGCCGAAGAAGTGGACGTTGGCGGTGTCGCCAGGCTGCAACGCCAGCCCCACCCCGAGGGCTATTGCCACTGCGGCGAGCAGCAGGCCCAGCAGAACCATGGTCCGCGTCCTCTCCGAATCAGCCCGGTTCCCCTGCAACCGACCCGTCGGTCACAGAGGGCGTTGCCCCCCGACTTGGTGGCCAAAACTACTCTGCTCAGCCCGGCCGCGCCGCACGCGGTCGACGACTGCGGTGAGCAATCGGATCGCCCCGGCTTTGTCCAGTGGATCATTTCCGTTGCCGCATTTGGGGGAGTGCACGCAAGAGGGGCACCCAGCAGCGCATTCGCACGCCGAGATCGCGTCCCGGGTGGCGGTCAGCCACTCGTCGGCGGCCGCGAAACCGCGCTCCGCGAACCCCGCCCCGCCGGGGTGCCCGTCGTAGACGAACACGGTCGCCAGCCCGGTGTCCTGATGGGACGCCGTGGACAGGCCACCGATGTCCCACCGGTCGCACGAAGCCACCAGCGGCAGCAGGCCGATCGCCGCGTGTTCGGCCGCGTGCGCGGCCCCGCCGACGTCGTCCACGACCGACGCCAGCTCCAGGATCGAGTCGGTCATCGTGTACCAGACGGCCCGAGTGCGCAGTAGCTGCGAGGGCAGATCCAGTGGCTGCTCGTCGATCACCTCGCCGGTCGCGATGCGTTTCCGCTGGTACGAGACCACCTGGTTGGTGACGTCCACGGTCCCGAAGCACAGTTCGACACCGTCGAACGACAGCGACTCGGAGACCGACACCACCGACAGATCCGTCACGTCCTGCGACTGCGTGTACCAGTCCGGCTCGGCCCGGTGCACCAGCGCGACCAGGTGCTCCAGGTCGAGCTCCTCCACCACGAACGTCTCGCCGCGGTGCAGGTGCACGGCCCCGGTGTGCACGCTCGACGGCGCCGACCCGGCGTCCACGGTCCCGAGCAGCCGCCCGGTCGACGCCTCGACGATCGACACCGGCTCGCCGCCGGTGCCCCGCAGGTCGGCGTCGGGCCGGCCGCGCGAGGTCCAGTACCACCCGGCCGGCCGCCGGCGCAGCACACCCTGCTCGACCAGCGCGTCCAGCGCGGCCCGGGCCGGCGGACCCCCGAACAACGGGAGGTCGGCCTCGGTCAGCGGCAGCTCCGCCGCCGCGCAGGCCAGCTGCGGCCCGAGCACGTACGGGTTGCTCGGATCGAGCACGGTCGCTTCGACCGGTCGGCCGAAGACGGCCGAGGGGTGGTGCACCAGGTAGCTGTCGAGCGGATCGTCCCGGGCGACCAGCACCGCGAGCGCGTCCCGGCTGCCCCGGCCGGCCCGGCCGGCCTGCTGCCAGAGCGACGCCAGCCGCCCCGGGTAGCCGGTCAGTACGACGGCGTCCAGCCCGGTCACGTCGACGCCCAGCTCGAGCGCGTTCGTGGACGCCAGGCCCCGCAGCGTCCCGGACCGCAGCGCCGCTTCCAGCTCGCGCCGGTCGTCGGCCAGATAGCCAGCTCGGTAGGCGTCCACCTGATCGACCAGTTCCGGGACGGCCTCGGCCAGCGCTCTCTTGGCGCCGAGGGCGACGGCCTCGGCGCCGCGGCGGGAGCGGACGAACGCGAGCGTCCGCGCGCCGACCGACACCAGGTCGGCGAGCAGGTCGGCGGCCTCGGCCGTCGCCGTGCGCCGGGCCGGAGCTCCGCGCGGACCGACGAACGGACTGACCGGCGGTTCCCACAGCGCGAACGTGGTCGCACCGCGAGGCGAGCCGTCTTCGGTGACCGCCTGCACCGGGCCCCCGATCAGCGCCGCGCCCGACGAGGACGGCGACGCGACCGTCGCCGAGGCCAGGACGAACACCGGGGTGGAGCGGTACCGCGCGCAGATCCGGCGCAGCCGGCGCAGGACATGGGCCACGTGCGACCCGAACACCCCGCGGTAGGCGTGGCACTCGTCGACCACGACGAAGCGCAGCCGGCGGAAGAACGACGCCCAGGCGTCGTGCCGGGGCAGGATCCCGCGGTGCAGCATGTCGGGATTCGTCAGCACCAGCCGGCTGTGGGCCCGTACCCAGTCCCGCTCGGTGTCGGGCGTATCGCCGTCGTAGAGCGCGGGCCGGACGCCGTCGGCGAGATCGAGCAGCCCGCGCAGCTGGTCCGCGGCCAGCGCCTTGGTCGGCGACAGGTAGAGCGCGATGGCCCGCGGGTCCGACAGCAGGGCCGTCAGCGTCGGCAACTGGTACGCCAACGACTTTCCGGACGCCGTCCCGGTCGCGACCACGACCGACCGACCGGAGTGCGCCGCCTCGGCCGCCGCCACCTGATGCGCCCACGGACGGGTCACCCCGCGGGCCGCGAACGCGTCACGCAGGGCCGGCGGTGTCCAACTCGGCCAGTCGACCAGGACGCCGGGCCGGGCCGGGATCCGCTCCACGTGCGTGACCGGGTCGTCGGAACGGCCGGCCCGCACCCGGTTCAGCCACTCCTCGGGGCCGGCCGTCAGAGTCGGATGCAGGGACACGGCAAGCACTCTGCCAGATTTGTTGCCACGTATGTTCGAGGGATCGCGCCGCGCCCCCGCATCGGATCAACTCGTAGTTGCGGGCGAGGTGGTTGAATCGAGCCCAGCTGGCACCGGCATCCTGGAGGGGTCTTCGTGGAGCTGTCGTTGACGACACGTGCCGTGGGGCGCCACACGGTCCTCGCGGTCGGCGGTGAGATCGACGTCTACACCGCGCCGCAGCTCCGGGCGGAGCTCATCCGCCTGGCCGATGCCGGCTACGCGCACATCGTCGTCGACATGGAGCGGGTCGACTTCCTCGACTCGACCGGCCTCGGTGTGCTGGTCGGTGCGTTGAAGCGGGCCCGGGCGGTCGGCGGCTCGGTGGAGCTGGCGTGTTCGCAGCCGAAGATCCTGAAGATCTTCAACGTCACCGGGCTGGAGAAGGTCTTCGGCATTCATCCGACCGTCGAAGAGGCGGTTGCGGCCGGTTGATGCGCACCGTGAGGCTCGCGTTCTCTCCGACACCCGCTCACGTCCGTACCGCCCGGTTGGTCGCGGTCGCGACGGCGCGGAATGCGGGCGTGGCCGAGAGTGTGCTGGACGAGATCCGGCTCGCTGTCGGTGAGGCGTGCTCTCGGGCGGTGGGGCTGCACGTGCAGCACAAGCGGTCCGAGTTGATCGAGGTGGAGTTCACCGACGGGCCTCGGTTCGAGGTCGTGGTGCGTGATTCGGCGCCGGCCGATCAGGCGCTGCAGGCCGATCTCGCGGTTCCGAGTCCGTTCGTGGCCGGTCCCGCGTTCGCGGAGACCGAGTCCGAGGAGGAGGTGGCCGCCGGCGTCGGCCTGGCCCTCCTGACGGGCTTGGTGGACGACGTGACGGTGACTCCCGCCGTCGACCGCGACGGCACCGTCGTCCACATGACTTGGGCCGTCGCGGCCCGCTAGCAACTAGCACGTGGGTGACTAACGCGCGGTGACCGGGCCGGGTGGTGTCCGGCGGCGGTGAGGGGCGAACCGGATCGATTCCGACGTACCGGGATCGTAGTCATTAGGGCCGGTCACGGCAGATGTGATCGATCTCGCACCGCAGGTCGCGATGCACCCTGTGGTCAACGTCACCTAGACTCCCCAAATCCCGGCGGAGAGATCCCCAGTCCCCATTCGTTACCGCCGGGCCCCCAGCGCAAGCTTCTGGTGCAGCGCGTCGTTGCGCTCGCCCGTTTCAGGAGGACGCATGGATGAGGGCGTAGACCTCAGTGGCAGCAATGTCACGTATGTGGTCATAGCCGCCGCGATCGCCCTACTCGCTCTCGGCGTAGCCGCCGCTTTGGTTCGGGTAGTGCTGTCAGCGGGCCAGGGCACGTCGAAGATGCAGGAGATCGCGGCCGCGGTCCAGGAGGGCGCGTCCGCGTATCTGGCCCGGCAGTTCAAAACGCTCGGGATCTTCGTCGTTGTCGCGGTGATCCTCCTGTTCGTACTGCCGGTCCCGGGCGACGAGACCTCGGTGCGCATCGGGCGCTCGATCTTCTTCATCGTCGGGGCGGTGTTCTCGGCGTTCATCGGCTACGTCGGCATGTGGCTGGCGACGCGGGCGAACGTCCGGGTGGCGGCCGCGGCCCGGGAGGCCGGCGGTGCGCCCACCGCGATGCGGATCGCGTTCCGCACCGGCGGCGTCGTCGGCTTCTTCACGGTCGGGCTCGGCCTGCTCGGTGCGGCGGTCGTCGTCCTGATCTACCGGGGCGACGCGCCGACCGTGCTCGAGGGCTTCGGCTTCGGCGCCGCGCTGCTCGCGATGTTCATGCGGGTCGGCGGCGGCATCTTCACCAAGGCCGCCGACGTCGGCGCCGACCTCGTCGGCAAGGTCGAGCAGGGTATTCCCGAGGACGACCCCCGCAACGCGGCGACGATCGCCGACAACGTGGGCGACAACGTCGGTGACTGCGCGGGCATGGCCGCCGACCTGTTCGAGTCCTACGCGGTGACGCTGGTCGCGTCGCTGATCCTGGGCAAGGTCGCGTTCGGCGAGGAAGGCCTGGTCTTCCCGCTGATCGTGCCCGCGATCGGCGTCGTGACCGCGATCATCGGCGTGTTCATCACCCGCCTGCGGGCGAGCGACAAGAACGGCATGACCGCGATCAACCGGGCGTTCTTCATCTCCGCGCTGATCAGCGCCGTCCTCTGCTCGATCGCCGCGTTCGCGTACCTTCCCTCGAAGTTCAGCGACTTCGACGGCGTGAGCGACACGATCGCCAACCACGACGGCGACCCGCGGGTCCTGGCCGTGGTGGCGGTGCTCATCGGCATCGTGCTGGCGGCGGCGATCCAGCTGCTCACCGGTTACTTCACCGCGGTCGGCTCGCGCCCGGTGCGTGACATCGGCAAGACCGCGCTCACCGGCCCGGCGACCGTCGTGCTCTCCGGCATCACGGTCGGCCTGGAGTCGGCGGTCTACACCGGCCTGGTCATCAGCGCCGGCGTGTTCGGCGCCTACCTGCTCGGCGGTGGCGTCACGGTGATCTCGCTGTTCGCGGTGGCGCTGGCCGGTACCGGCCTGCTCACCACGGTCGGCGTCATCGTCGCGATGGACACGTTCGGCCCGATCTCCGACAACGCGCAGGGCATCGCCGAGATGTCCGGCGACATCGACGAGGCCGGCGCCCGGACGCTGACCGACCTGGACGCGGTCGGCAACACCACCAAGGCGATCACCAAGGGCATCGCGATCGCGACCGCGGTGCTCGCCGCGACCGCGCTGTTCGGTTCGTTCACCGACGCCGTCCAGACCGCGGCCGCCGAGGCCAAGGGCAAGGTCACCGACGAGTTCGCCGGTGTGCTGAACGTGGCCGACCCGAAGAACCTGGTCGGGCTGATCATCGGCGCCTCGGTCGTGTTCCTGTTCTCCGGTCTCGCGATCAACGCGGTGACGCGGGCGGCCGGCGCGATCGTGTTCGAGGTGCGTCGGCAGTTCAAGGAGATCCCCGGGATCATGGAGGGCACCGGGAAGCCCGAGTACGGCCGCGTGGTCGACATCTGCACCAAGGACTCGCTGCGTGAGCTGGCGACGCCGGGTCTGCTCGCGGTGATGGCCCCGATCGCGGTCGGGTTCGGGCTGGGCGTGGGGCCGCTGGGCGCCTACCTGGCCGGAGCGATCGCGACCGGCACGCTGATGGCGGTGTTCCTGGCCAACTCCGGTGGCGCCTGGGACAACGCGAAGAAGATGGTGGAAGACGGGGCGTTCGGCGGCAAGGGCTCGTCCGCGCACGACGCCACGGTGATCGGTGACACGGTCGGTGACCCGTTCAAGGACACCGCCGGGCCGGCGATCAACCCGCTGATCAAGGTCATGAACCTGGTCTCGCTGATCATCGCGCCGGCCGTCGTCGCGCTGTCGACCGGCGTCGACGAGAACGTCGGGGTGCGGGTGGCGATCGCGCTGGTCGCGGCCATCGTCATCGTCGCCGCGGTGGTCGTGTCCCGCCGCCGCCCGATCTCGATCGCCGAGGACGCCGAGGAGACCCCGGCGGCGCCCAAAAGTGAGCCGGTGAACGTCTGACACACGCAGAAGGGGCCCCGGTCGGAAGACCGGGGCCCCTTCTGCGTGTCAGAGGCCGGCTGGAGGCAAGCGCACTACGGTCAGGAAGAACTCGTCTACCTGGCGGACCACTCGGACGAACGCCTCGAAGTCCACCGGCTTCGTCACGTACGCGTTCGCGTGCAGGTTGTAGCTGCGCAGGACGTCCTCCTCGGCCTCCGAGGTGGTCAGCACCACCACCGGGATCCGCCGGAGCACCTCGTCCTTCTTGATCTCCGCGAGCACCTCGCGGCCGTCCATCCGCGGCAGGTTCAGGTCGAGCAGCACCAGGTCGGGCGTCGGCACCCCGGTGTACTCGCCCTCCTTGCGGAGGTAGGCCAGCGCGTCGACGCCGTTGTTCACGACGTGCAGCGTGTTCCGCAGCTTGTGGTCGTCGAACGCCTCCTTGGTCATGAGGACGTCCCCGGGATCGTCCTCGACCAGCAGGACCTCGATGGGTAGCGGTTCCGGCTGCGTCACGCGTTGCTCTCCGTTCCGGCCCCGCCGACGGCGACGGGCTCCCCCTCCGTCGCCGACGGTACCGGCAGCGTCCACCGGAACGTCGTGCCCCCGGTCGCCGGGCCGTCCGTGTCGAGCCAGATCCGGCCGCCGTGGTGCTCGATGATCTTGCGCACCATCGCGAGCCCGATGCCGGTGCCGTCGTACTGGTCCTTGCCGTGCAGGCGCTGGAAGATCACGAACACCCGCTCGGCGTACTGCGGCTCGATCCCGATGCCGTTGTCGCTGCAGGCGAACTCGTAGACGCCGTCGCGCTCCTCGACCGTGATCCGGACCCGCGGGGCGGCCATCCCGTGGAACTTGATCGCGTTCCCGATCAGGTTCTGGAACACCTGGGTCAGCAGGATCGCGTTACCACGCACCTCGGGCAGCGGATCGGACTGGATGACCGCGTCGCTCTCGTCGATCGTGCTGCCCAGGCTGGTCAGCGCGCGGTCGAGCACACCGTCGAGGGAGACGTCCTCGAACTCGCCGGTCGTGCGGCCGACCCGGGAGAACGCCAGCAGGTCGTTGATCAGCCGCTGCATCCGCTTGGCCCCGTCGACCGCGAAGTCGATGTACTGCTGGCCGCGCTCGTCGAGCTGGCCGGAGTACCGGCGGGAGAGCATCTGGCAGAAGCTCGCCACCTTGCGCAGCGGCTCCTGCAGGTCGTGGGAGGCGACGTAGGCGAACTGCTCGAGCTCGGTGTTGGACCGCTGCAGGTCCTCGGTCTGGGCCGCGAGCTGATCGGTCTGCTCCCGGAGCTGGACGGTCTGCTCCTTGAGCTGCTCCTGGGCGGCGACCGCGGTCGACAGTGCGGCCACCAGCGAGCTGCGCATCGCGTCCACGTGCCCGGCCAGCGCGGTGATCTCGCGCGGGCCCTCGACCCGGACCTGATGGGTCAGCGCGCCCCCCACCACCGCGCGGGTCTCGGTGCCGATGTCGGCCAACGGCCGCAGCACCCAGCGGCGCAGCGCCCGCCACAGGATCGCGCCGGCCAGCAGCAGCAGCAGCAGCGCGGCGATCGCGATCGCGATCAGCGTCTTGATCGCGGTCTGCAACTCGTCGTAGGTGGTGTTCCGGATCGTCGTCAGGTCGTCCTGGAACGCCCCGATCGCCTTCCGGACCGTGTCGAAGAGCGCTTTGCCCTGGTCGTCCTGCACCGCCGTGGCCGGCTGACCGGCCTTCACCGCCGCGATCAGCGGCTCGGCATACCGGCTGCGCCAGGCGTCCGCCGCCGCCTCGACCTCGTCGAGGTCCTGCAGCAGTTCAGCGTTCCCCGCCGCCGAGGTCCGCAGCGTCTTCAAGTTCGACGTCTCGGACTCCCGGCCGTCGTCGTAGGGGCCGAGGAACGACGTCTGCTTGGTGAGCACGTACCCGCGGACGCCGGTCTCCTGGTTGAGCAGGGCGGCCTCCATCTGGTACCCGGCGATCCGGGCCGGGCCGATCCGCCCCAGCAACGAGTCGTTGCGGTTGATCACCCGGCCCAGCGCGGTGGCCGTGATCAGCGCGATGACCGCGGTCAGGGCCCCGGCGACGATGAACGTGACGACGAGTCGGCGGCGGAGCGTCCACTCGCCGGTCTGCGGGCTCACTCGGACTCTCCTTCGCGGCGCGAGAGCACGACCAGCGCGGCATCGTCGGCCAGCGCGCCACCGTTCCGCTCCTCGACCGCGTCCAGCAGGCTTTCCGGCCACCCGTCGGTGACCGGCAGATCCGGCCGGTGGGCGGCGATCAACTCCACGAGCCCCTCCTCACCGAGCCGATCCGTGCCGTTCCCGACGCGGGCCTCGAACAAACCGTCCGTGAACAGCAACAGCGCCCACGACGGCGGGAGGTCGAGCTGGACCGCGGGCCAGCGGCCCTCGGGCAGGAACCCGAGCGCCGGGCCGCGCGGCCCCATCGGAAGCTGCTCCACGCCCTCGGACACGAGGATGGGGGAGGGGTGGCCGGCCAGGTACATGTCGGCCGAGCGCCGGTCGGGCGTGATCACGACCATGCAGACGGTCGCGAACGCGAACGGGCTGTGTCGCTCCCGCACGACGAGCATGTCCAGCACCGGCAGCATCCCGGCCGCCGGAACCCCGGAGAGCACCAGCGTCCGCCAGGCGATGCGCAGGCAGACGCCGAGCGCGGCCTCGTCCGGGCCGTGCCCGCTGACGTCGCCGATCAGCGCGAACACCGTGCCGTCGCGCTCGATCACGTCGAAGAAGTCACCGCCGAGCAGCGCCATCCGGCGGCCCGGCCGGTAGGCGTGGGCGAAGTGCACCTTGTCGTCGTCGAGCAGCGGGGTCGGCAGCAGCGCGCGTTCCATGCGGGCGTTCTCGCTGGCCAGCAGCTCGGCCTCGCGCAGGCGCAGCGCGGCCGAGTCGGCCCGCTTGCGCTCGATCGCGAACCGGATCGCCCGGGCCAGCAGCTCCCCGTCTACCTGGCCCTTGACCAGGTAGTCCTCGGCGCCGGCGGCGACCGCCTCGACCCCGCGGTGCTCGTCGGCCAGACCGGTGAGCACGATCACCGCGGCCTGCGGCGCCAGCTCCAGGATCCGCATCAGCCCGTCCATGCCGGTGGCGTCCGGGAGGTTGAGGTCGAGCAGGATGCAGCGCACGCCCGCGTCGATCGCGGAGGTCGCGTCGGCGAGGTTCTGCACCCAGGTCAGTTCGAACGCCACTCGGGCGCCCGCCAGCAGCTCCTCGACCAGGAACGCGTCGCCGTGGTCGTCCTCGACCAGGATCACCCGGACCGGTCCGGCGTCCGCCGGATCGACCGGGCGCCCGCTCAGGCCGTGCGTGGGCGGGTAGGTGGCAGCGCTCACCGACAACTCCTTCTTTCGGCGTCACCGAGGATAGGTGGACGCCGGGCCTACCGGGTCGACTGGGCGCTATGCCTGCCTTGCCGCGAGCCTCGCACCTCTATATCGATAAGCGTTTTACCGCCGCAAAACGTAACTGCTCGATCCGGACGCGTTTGCCGGAGCCGGATTCTGGATAGAGGGGAGCCGACGGTTGTCTGCTCGTCGGAGGTTCGCGTGTCATTGCAGGTGAGTGTGGAGCACGTCGACGACGTCGCACGATGCGTCATCGTCGGTGAGGTGGACATGGCCACCACGCCGCAACTGCGGGACGAGCTGCTGGGACTGGTCGACGCGGGTGAGCGGTACCTGGTGCTCGACGTGTCCGGAGTGCCGTTTCTGGACTCCACCGGCCTCGGTGTCCTGATGGAGGTCCATCGTCGGCTGCGTGACGTCTCGGGTTCGGTCGCGCTCGTCGGCGCACGTCCGGCGCTGGTGCGCCTGCTGACGATCACGAATCTGTCCCGTGCGCTGCCGGTGTACCGGTCGGTCGAGGACGCCACCGATGCGGTGGGCGGTCATTCGGCGGCCGAGGTCTCTGGGTGAACCCGGGGTTCCAAACCGCCACGGACGAACCCGCCGGCTGGGACAACGCCGGACAGATACGGTGTGAGCCCGCCTGGTCGGGCTACCGGGTGATCCTCGTCGGCGAGGTCGACCTCACGCTGGCCGACCGGTGGGAACCGGTGTTCGCGATGCTGGCCGACGCCGACCCCGCCGACGTCACGATCGACCTCTCGGCAGCGACGTTCATCGACTCGAGCGTGCTGGGAGCGTTCGTCCGGCTGCATCGGACGGTGTCGGGCCGAGGTGGCGAGACCACGCTGACCGGCGCGGACGGGCCGGTGGCGCGGACGATCTCGCTGGCCGGGATCGACCGGGTGATCCCGATGGTCCCGGTCAGCGAAACGTGAGCCACTTGGGGCTTTGGTCGCTTTTGGTCGGGTAACGTCCCGCCCGTGCAGGCGAATGCGGCGTATACGCGGTTGCGAGAGGCCATCGTCGACGGTCAGTACTCGGCCGGGAGCCGGCTGACCGAGGTGGAGTTGGCCGATACCCTCGGCATGTCCCGCACCCCGGTCCGGGAGGCCCTCCGGCGGTTGGCCGGCGACGGGTTGGTCCGGGCGTCCGACCGCGGGGTGATCGTCGACCTGATGGACGACGCCGAGGCGCGTCACGCGCGGGCCGTCCGCGCCGCGCTCGACGTGCTCGTGACCGAGCTCGCCGCCCGGCGGCAGAAGGCCGGAGAGATCTCTCCGGCCGCGCTGCGTGCGGCCGAGGAGGCCGCGGCGGACGCCGAGGCGGCGCACCGGCACGGGGACGCCGACGCGGCCTACCAGCACGACCAGCGGCTGCACCGGCAGATCGCGGAGATGGCCGGTAACCCGGTCGCGCTGCAGATGCTCGACCGGCTGGCCGACCGGCTCGAGGTCGCGCGCCTGGCCGCCGACTCGCGGGCGGCCCGGGCGGCCAGCGGGGAGAACGTGGTGAAGCTGGTCCCGGTCGGGGCCGGGCTGGTCGTCGCCAACGGAACGAACGGCGTTCACCTGGAGGCCGTCCCCGACGACGTGACTTCCGTGGCGTCCGCCTACGAAGAGGAGCACGCCGCTCCGGTGCTCTCGCCCGACCTGGTGGAGGAGCACCGGCGATTGCTGGCGGCGATAGCCGCCGGACAGCCCGCGGCGGCCTGGCTCGCGGCTCGTGAACACGCGCACGGCTGAGGAACCATCCGGCGTCCGGAGGCGTTCATCTGGCGGCAACCGTAGAGGTCGACGCGTTTCCTACGGTTCGGTAACCTACGGGTCCGTAGTAACCGAGGAGCAGAGGGCGCTGTATGGCCGAATTCGTGTACCCGCCGGTCATCAACGCCGCAAAGGGCTACTTTGCGGCTATCGGGGTCAAAGTGACCGAGGTGGGTGGCGAGCACATCCCGCGCACCGGCGGCGCCGTGCTGGCCAGCAACCACGTCAGCTACCTCGACTTCATGTTCTGTGGGCTGGCCGCGCAGCCGTCGAAGCGGCTGGTCCGGTTCATGGCGAAGAAGTCGGTGTTCGATCACCGGATCTCCGGGCCGCTGATGCGCGGGATGAAGCACATCCCGGTCGATCGGGTGGCCGGGGCCGGGGCCTACAGCGCGGCCGTGAAGTCATTGCGCGATGGCGAGATCGTCGGCGTGTTTCCGGAAGCCACGGTCAGTCGGTCGTTCCTGCTGAAGGACTTCAAGAACGGCGCGGCGCGGATGGCCGCGGAGGCCGGCGTGCCGCTGGTGCCGATGATCCTGTGGGGTACTCAGCGGTACTGGTCGAAGGAGAACCCGCGCCAGCTCACCCGCCGGAACAACCCGGTCCAGCTGCGGGTGGGCGAGCCGCTGCACCCGACGCTCGACGACGACGCCGGCGAGGTCACCGAGGAAATGAAGAGCCGGATGGCGGTGTTGCTCGACGAAGCCATCGAGGCCGACACGTACCGTTCCACCGGGCCGGACGACCTCTGGTGGTTGCCCGCGCCCCGCGGCGGCACCGCGCCGACCCCCGAAGACGCCGCCGTCCTGGAGAAAGCCGAGGTCGAGGAGCGGATCGCCGAGGCCAAGGCGAAGATCCGAGCCGAGGCGCTGGCCCGCGTCCAGGCCCGGAACAAGGCCAAGGCGAAGGCCGAGGCGAAGGGAAAGCCCAAGACCTGAGCTGTGGATAACCGCGAAAGATTCGCGGGGGAGTGCCACTCTGGGACACCTGTGCCGGGCCACTCGTACCGAATCCACCGGCCGGACCGGCGGCCGGGCGGACATCGAACGGCCTCGGCGGCGCGTTACGTTTGACAGCGGACGCCCGTTGGGTTGCACACTGCCCAACGGCTGTCCACCCGAGCCATGTTGACCTTGGAGACCCGTGAGCGCTCCCACCACCACCGCTGCCGCCGCCAAGCGGGGCCGGCGTACCGGCACCCCCGCTGGCGACGACGGCCTGCGTTTGGTGATCGTCGAGTCGCCGGCCAAGGCGAAGAAGATCGCCGACTATCTCGGTCCCGGCTACGTCGTCGAGGCGAGCATCGGCCACATCCGTGACCTCCCGCGCAACGCCGACGACGTACCGGCCAAGTACAAGGGCGAGGCCTGGGCGCGCCTCGGCGTCGACGTCGACCGCGAGTTCACGCCGCTGTACGTCGTCAGCCCCGACCGCAAGCAGCAGGTCTCCAAGCTGAAGCAGCTGGTCAAGGACGCCACCGAGGTCTTCCTGGCCACAGATGAAGACCGCGAGGGCGAGGCGATCGCCTGGCACCTGGTCGAAGAACTCCGCCCCCGGGTTCCGGTGCGGCGGATGGTCTTCCACGAAATCACCCGTCCGGCGATCCTCGAGGCGGTCGCGAACCCGCGCGAGCTGAACCTCTCGCTGGTCGACGCCCAGGAGACCCGGCGCATCCTCGACCGGCTGTACGGCTACGAGGTCTCGCCGGTCCTGTGGAAGAAGGTCATGCCCCGCCTGTCGGCCGGGCGGGTGCAGTCGGTCGCGACCCGCATCGTCGTCGAGCGCGAACGGGCCCGGATGAAGTTCCGCTCGGCCGAGTACTGGGACATTCGCGGTCATTTCGCCGTCTCCGAGGCTGCTCCGGGTGAACCCGGCGACTTTCTGGCGACGCTGGTCGGCCTGGACGGCGACCGGGTGGCCACCGGCCGCGACTTCGAGCCGACGACCGGGCAGCTCAAGAACGAGGTCCGGGGTGACGTCGTCCAGCTCGACGAGGCCGGTGCGCGTGGCCTCGCGGCCCGGCTCGAGGGGGCCGCGTTCAAGGTCGTCCGGGTCGAGGAGAAGCCGTACCGGCGGAAGCCGTACGCGCCGTTCATGACCTCCACGCTGCAGCAGGAGGGGAGCCGGAAGCTCCGGCTGACCCCCGAGCAGACGATGCGGATCGCCCAGCGGCTGTACGAGAACGGCTACATCACCTACATGCGTACGGACTCGACGAACCTGTCGGAGACCGCGCTGAACGCCGCCCGGCAGCAGGTCCGCGAGCTCTACGGCGATCGCTACGTGCCCACCGAGCCGCGCCGGTACGCCCGCAAGGTCAAGAACGCCCAGGAGGCCCACGAGGCGATCCGGCCGTCCGGCGAGCACTTCCGGACGCCCGGCGAGCTGGCCCGCGAGCTCTCCAGCGAGGAGTTCCGGCTCTACGAGCTGATCTGGAAGCGCACGATCGCGTCGCAGATGATCGACGCGGTGGGCCAGTCCGTGTCGGTGCGCCTGTCCGGGACGTCGTCGACCAACGAGGTGGCCGATTTCGCCGCCTCCGGCCGCACGATCACCGAGCCGGGCTTCCTGCGGGCCTACGTCGAAGACATCGACGAGTCGCACGAGAACGACGGGGAGACCGACGATCAGGAGCGCCGGCTGCCCCGCCTGGCCAAGGACGACCCGCTGACCGCCCACGACCTGCTCGCCGAGGGCCACAACACCCAGCCGCCGCCCCGCTACACCGAGGCCAGCCTGGTGAAGGCGCTGGAGGAGCTGGGCATCGGACGCCCGTCGACGTACGCGTCGATCATGCGGACGATCCAGGATCGCGGTTACGTCTGGAAGAAGGGCACCGCGCTGGTGCCGTCGTTCGTCGCGTTCGCGGTCGTGCAGCTGCTCGAGCAGTACTTCCCGCGGCTGGTCGACTACAAGTTCACCGCGAACGTCGAGGAAGACCTGGACGACATCGCGGCCGGTGAACGCCGCCGGGTCGACTGGCTGACCCGGTTCTACTTCGGGGCCCCAGAAGACGCGAACGTCCGCGAGGAGAGCGTCTCCCGGGCCGGCGGCCTGAAGCACCTGGTCGCGCTCAACCTCGGCGACATCGACGCCCGGGGCGTGAACTCGATCCCGCTGTTCACCGACGAGCAGAAGCGCAACGTCGTGGTGCGGGTCGGGCGCTACGGGCCGTACCTGCAGCGCACCAGCGGCCCGGACGACGAGGGCGACCGCGCGTCGCTGCCCGACGACATCGAGCCCGACACGCTGACCCCGGAGAAGGCCGAGGAGCTGCTCTCCGCCCCGCAGGGTGGCCGTGAGCTGGGTACCTCGCCGGTCACCGGCGAGCCGGTGGTCGCCAAGGCCGGCCGGTTCGGGCCCTACGTCCAGAGCGGTGAGCACACCTCGTCGCTGTTCAGCTCGATGTCGCTCGACACGCTGACGCTCGACGACGCGCTCAAGCTGCTGTCGCTGCCGCGCACGCTCGGGGTGCACCCCGACGACAAGGAGCCGGTGACCGCCCAGAACGGTCGCTACGGGCCCTACGTGAAGCACGGCACCGAATCCCGGTCGCTGGGCTCCGAGGACGAGCTGTTCACGGTGACGCTGGAGCAGGCCCTGGCGCTGCTGGCCCAGCCGAAGACCCGCGGACGACGGGCCGCCCCGGCCGCTCCGCTACGCGAGATGGGTGCGAACGACCCGGTGAGCGGTCAGCCGATGGTGATCAAGGACGGCCGGTTCGGGCCGTACGTCACCGACGGCGAGACGAACGCGAGCCTGCGTAAGGGCGACGAGGTCGCCGAGCTGACGAACGAGCGGGCGGCCGAGCTACTGGCCGACCGTCGAGCCCGCGGCCCGGCGAAGAAGACGGCCCGCAAGAAGGCCGCGCCCGCGAAGAAGGCGACGGCGGCCAAAGACACCACCAAGAAGGCCGCGGCCAAGAAGACCCCGGCGAAGAAGAAGGCCGCTGCGAAGAAGGCCTGAGAAATGGCCGTGTGGGCGAGACGCCCACACGGCCATTCGCGGTCAGGGCCGGCGTCGCCGCGACGACGATAGGAACGGGCTCACCGCCAGGGAACGGCCTTCGTGCACTTCGAAGGGTCGGTGGTCTTCGTGCCGTGGATCGCCTTGCCGTCCGGTGTCACTAGGCAGCCGCCGGCCGTCTCCTGGTAGGTGCCGACCTGCTTTCCGGCCCGGTCGAACGTCCGGACCGTCGTCTTGCTGGGGCCCGACGGTTCGCCGGTCAGGTCGATCGTCGCGATGTACGTCCCGTTGACGACGTCCGCGGCACCGCTGTGGCCGTCGAGCGTGACCTCGACCCGGGTGACGCCGGCCGGCACCTGCCCACCGAGCCGGGCCCAGCGCGAGCTGCTGGTTCCGTCATCGACGCTCGCCGCACCGGGTAGCCAGTTCGGATCGTTGTCGTTGAAGCCACCGGAGCTCGTCTGGTTCGGCCAGTGGGCCGTTCGGGGGCCGTCCCACGTACAGCTGGCCCGTCCGTCGGTCGTGTAGAGCAGGATCGTCGTGCCGATCCGGTCCGACACCGCGTTGTAGACCCGCAGGCCGTCGACGTCGATCTGGTCGCGCATCGGGGTGATGCCGACGCCCGTCGGGTCGACTTCGCCGTAGTGCTGCAGATCCTTCAGGCAGGCGTCGTGCAACTCGGTCAGCTGGGCGTCGCTGAAGCCCGGCACCGGCAACTGAGCCGCTGGGTGCCCGGCGAACGGTGCGGCGTTGTCCCTGGCCACGCCGATGAAGACGCCGGCGACGAAGACCACCGCGGCTACGGCGGCGGCCGCCGCGACCGGGATCGCGGCCCGGACGAACCGCGGAAGAGGCCGGCGCGAGCGTCGCGCTCCGGCGATGCCGCGCAGGATCTCCTCGCGCATGGACTGCTGGCGGCCGGGCGGCAGGTCGCGCTCCGGCGGCGGCTCGAGCAGAGTCATGAGTCCTCCCTCCCGATCATCAGCGGGGTCAGGGTTCTGGCCAGGCGCGACTTGGCCCGGCTCACCCGGGAGCGGACGCTGCCCTCGGCGATTCCGAGCACTTCGGCGGCGTCCGCATACGAGACGCCGGACCAGACGCACAACGCGAGCGCTTCGCGTTCGGCGGTGGGTAGGTCGCGGGACGCGGCGAGCAGCCGCGCCATCTGTTCTTCGTCGTCGAGACGCTCGACGACGTCGTCGGCATGGTCGGGGGCGGGGTCGGGCGCCGGAAGGCGCTCGAGGAGCGAGAGGCGTCGTCTCAGCGAGCGACGCTCGTCGCGGATCGTGTTGGTCGCAACGGTCAGTAACCAGGGCAGCGCCGAGTCGTGGACGAGCGTGACCGAGCTCCGGCGGCGCCAGGCCGCCAGGAACGTGGCCGACGTCGCGTCGTCGGCCAGCGTCCAGTTGCCGGTCAACCGGAAACAGTGGTTGTAGACCGCCTTGGCGTGGCGGTCGAACAGCGTCCCGAAGGCGTCCTGATTCCCGGCGGCCGCGTCAGCCCACAGCTGCCGGTCGGTTGGCGGGGAGGTCGTCACACCTCTTCAGTGGCCGGGCCGGGTGCCGGTGTTGCGTCAGGCTTTCGCCGCCGCCATCGCGGCACCCACGATGCCCGCGTTGTTCTGCAGGCTCGCCGGGACGATCTCGGCGTTGATCGAGACCTCGTCCAGCCACTTGTCGGCCTTCTTGCTGACGCCGCCGCCGACGATGACCAGGTCGGGGGAGAAGAGCATCTCCATGTGGGTCAGGTACTCGTTGACCCGCGAGCCCCACTTGCTCCAGCTCATCTCGTTCTCTTCGCGGATCCGGTCGGACGCGCGCAGCTCGGCGTCCTTGCCGTGCAGTTCGACGTGGCCCAGCTCGGTGTTCGGGATGAGGTCGCCGTCGCGGAACATCGCGCTGCCGATACCGGTGCCGAACGTGAAGAGCAGCACCGTGCCCTTGCGCCCCTGCCCGGCGCCGAACGACATCTCGGCCACGCCGGCCGCGTCGGCGTCGTTCAGCACGGTCACCGGACGGTGGGTGAGCTCGGTGAACACGGTTTCGGCGTCGACGCCGATCCAGCTCTTGTCGAGGTTGGCGGCGGTCTTGATGACGCCCCGGACCACGACGCCGGGGAACGTGACGCCGATCGGCCCGTCACCGGGGAAGTGCGAGGCGACCTCGGCCAGCACCGGGTACATGTCTTCCGGCGCGCCGCCCTTGGGGGTCTCCAGCCGGAACCGCTCGGCGGTCAGCGCACCCGAGTCGAGGTCGACCGGGGCGCCCTTGATGCCCGAACCGCCGATGTCGATGCCCAGGATCGTCATTGCCCGCCTCCTACGTACACAGTTCCCGTAGGTGACCTACCTACTTGGCCCGCCGCGGAAACGTATCAGTCGCTTCCGCGTCCGAGGGCGTCGGCGAGGAGGGCGTCCACGGCGGTGAGCGTCGGGCAGGCGCCCTGCCGTCCGCAGGCGAGACATCGGCCGTTGGCGTCCGGCTGGTGGGCCTGCCAGAGCTGGACGCAGCCTCGCCAGTAGGTTCGCACCCGGGCCTGCGGCGGAGGATCCATCGGAGGCGGCTGCTTTCGGCTGTAACCGCTGTACGTCACGACTGCTCTCCCGGTGCTTTGCGCAGTAGTCACTCTGGGTTAATCGAGTACTACCTTTTGCGACACTCGCAGACTGATCGGGTGTTACGCAAGTCGCGAACGGGGCTAGCGATACTTACTCAATGAAGTCCGAAAGGGATGATCGAGTAGCCGGAACGTTGCTGGCCGCGGCCTGCGGTGATGCGCTGGGGGTCCACTACGAGCCCTCCCAGCGGGGTCCGGCCGACGGCGATCCGCAGATGCTCGGCGGTGGCTACGGCCACTACGCGCCCGGCGAATACAGCGACGACACCCAGATGGCCGTCGTGATCGCCCAGGTCGCGGCGTCCGGTGCGGATCTGCGGTCGGAGGACGCGCTCGACCGCGTCGCGTCCGGATTCGTGCAGGACTGGTTCGGTGGCGGCGCCACCGACGTCGGCGCCCAGACCCGGGCCCTGCTCGGCCGGGCCGCGGCGCGGCCGCCGGTCGACGCAGCTTCGCTGCGGTCCATCGGTGCTGACCTGCACCGGGAGTCCGGCCGGACGGCCGGGAACGGCTCGTTGATGCGGACGTCTCCGGTCGCGCTGGCCTTCCTCGGTCAGGCGGACGCGATGGCCGAAGCGGCCCGGGCGGTGAGCGCGTTGACCCACCACGATCCGGTGGCCGGGGAAGCGTGCGTGCTGTGGTGTCTGGCGATCTCACACGCGGTTCTCACGGGTTCTGTGGACCTGTCGGTGGGTCTTTCCCGGGTGCCGGAGTCCTGGGAGGACCGGATCCGCGAAGCGGAGACGCGCCCGGTCTCGGACTTCGCGGCGCAGTCGGGCTGGGTCGTCGCCGCGCTGCAGGGCGCCTGGGCGGCGGTCTTCGGGGTCCGGGACATCGCCGACCCGGCCGAGCGACTGCGAAAAGGCCTGGTGGCCGCGGTGAACGGCGGAGGAGACACCGACACGGTGGCGGCGATCGCCGGTGCGCTGCTCGGGGCGTCCTGCGGAGCGTCGGCGGTGCCGGCCGAGTGGCGGGCGATCGTGCACGGCTGGCCCGGTCTGGACGCCGACGGCCTGGAGGCGCTGGCACTGGCTTGTCGTCGGGGCTGAATGGGTGGACTCGCGCAATTAGTCTGATGTCGTGGTGAGCAGACGGGCAGTTCTGGGCGGTGGGGTGGCCGGGCTCGGGCTGGTGGCCGTCAGCGGCGTCGGGCTGGTCGGCACCGGCGTGCTACCCGGCCAGCACCAGCTGCGTCGGGCGCTCGGCGCCTGCGACGTCTACGCGCCCCCGCCCGAGGCGGCGGCCGGGCCGATCGTCCGGGGCGCGTTCCGGTCGACGCATCGCCGGACCACCGTGAACTACCGGATCGCCTACCCACCCGGCGCCCGCGACACCGACTCGCTACCGGTCTGCCTGGTACTGCACGGTTTTCACGGCGACGCCGGGGTGCTCGGCGACGGCATCGCGCTGCCCGGCTACCTCGCCGACGTCGTCGCGGCCGGCATCCCGCCGTTCGTCCTGGCCGCGGCCGACGGGGGAGTGGGGTACTGGCATCCGCGGGCCGACGGCGACGATTCGCTCGGCATGCTCAACGACGAGTTCCTGCCGCTGCTGGCCGGCCGGGGTCTGCAGGCCGGGGCCGGGCAGCGGATCACCGTGCTCGGCTACTCGATGGGCGGGTACGGCGCACTGCTCTACAGCGAGACCTATCCGACCCGGGTCGCCGCCTGCGCGGCCGGCAGCCCGGCGGTGTGGCTCTCCCACGACGAGGCCCGGAGGGCCTCGCCGACCGCGTTCGACTCGGCCGCCGACTGGGCGCGCTACGACGTGCGAGCCCGGGCATCGGCGCTGGCCGGCATCCCGGTGCGGGTCGACTACGGCCGCGACGACCCGTTCGCCCCGAACATGCCGGCGCTGAAGCGGGCCCTGCCGGTGGACGCGGTCGTCCGCGAGGGCGACGGCTGCCACGACTCGACGTTCTGGCGCTCGGTGGCCCCGGAGGCGCTGACGTTCCTCGGACGCGCGTTCGCCCGTCCTACTTGATCAGGTGTTTCGGCGGTGGCGGCGGCATCAGCGGGTTGTCGTCGGTGGTCACCGCGGCGCCGCCGACGAACTTGGTCAGCTCGTCGCCGTGCAGTACCCGGGTCGGCGCGACCGACCGGGCCAGCAGCCGGGTGAGGTCGAGGATCGGCAGCGGCGCCGGTGACGCGATCAGCGTCAGGTTGCCGTAGCGGCGTCCCTTCAGGACCGGTGTCTCCGAGACCAGCGCGACGTGCGCGAACGTCGCCCTGGCGGTGGCCACCTCGGCCCTGGCCAGCCCGAGGGGTGGCCCGTCGGTGACGTTGGCCAGGTACAGGCCGTCCGGACGCAGCACCCGGGCGACGTCGCTCAGGAACTCGACCGTGGTCAGGTGCGGTGGCACGATCGGCCCCACGAACGCGTCACGCACCAGGACGTCGGCCGAAGCGCTGTGCTGGCCGGCGACGACGTCCCGGCCGTCACCGGCGCGAATGCGCAGGCCGGGGCCGGTGCGGATGCCGAAGACCTCGCGGATCAGCGCGATCAGCTCGGGGTTGTACTCGGCGACGAGCTGCCGGGCGCCGTCCCGGGTGGCCGCGACGTAGCGGGGGAACGCACAGGCCCCGCCCCCGACGTGCACGAGGCTGATTTCCGTCCCGGGTTTGTGCAGGTCGACGGCTCGCGCCATCCACTGCTGGTACTCGAACTCGAGGTGCGTGGGGTCGTTCAGGTTCAGGTACGAGTTCGGGACGCCGTCGAGCAGCAGCATCCAGCCGTCGTCCGCGTCGAGGTCCTGGACGATCTCCGCGGTGACGTCGGTCAGGTGGTGGGTGCCGGGCTGGGGAGTCGTCGGTCGCTTTCGTGCCACGAGCCAAGGATGCTACGTCGTCATGTTCCATGCGCTGGCGCGGATCGTCGTCTGGCCCGTGGCCGTCGGTGCCGAGACCACCAGTACGACCATCTTCTGCGAGATGTTCTCGCCGATCGCCTTGTCGGCCGACGTCTGCACGCAGATCACCTTCGTGCCGTCGAGCGAGATCGGGTTGTCGGCCGGCGCGTTCTTGATGCTGGTCGCGCACTGGGCCGGGCGGACCGTCGGGCGGTTGACGACCGACGCCGTGATGCCGTTGATCAGGTAGAGCTGGGGCGTGCCCCAGCAGCCGGTGCGGGCCTTGTAATAGAGGTCGGCCCGGGACGCGTCGGCGTCCACCCGGGGTTCGTCCAGGTCCAGGTAGCGGGTCATCGTCGACTGGCAGGGCGGGAGCGAGAGCCGGAGCGTCTGGGCGCCGTAGGCCTGCGAGTACGTCGGGACGGCCGGAACCTGGTCGAGCGGCTCCTCCGGCAGCGGGGCGACGGCCTGTCCGGTCGGAGCCTCCTCCGGCGCGGTGGAGGCTCCGGTCTGCACCGGCGTGTTCGTGTCCGAGGCGGCCACGATCGTCTGCAGGTCGGCCACCGACAACCAGGTCAACACCGCGACGCCGAGCGCGACGGTCGCGAACAGCGCGGCCACGCCGGCCAGCGCGATCGCGATCGGGTCGCGGTTGCTCGGATCGGCCGGGGCCGGGGGCTCCTCCGGCGGCTCGGCCAGCAGATCCATCAGCGGGCTGCCGTTTCCGGGCAGGGGCGGGTGGGGCCGGACGAGACCCGGATTGTGATGTGCGGCCATCGGGTTGTTGGCCATCGTGCGGTGCCCCCCAGGCGGTGAAATGACCGTTATGCCAGTTTACCGACGATCGCCCGCGGAGTCGATCGACTGTTGGCCCGCGTAGTAGACGCCGAGCCGGCTGAGGGCGCCCGACGCGATCAGAGCGACACCGCCGCCCAGAGCGGCCCAGCGACCGGGCCGACCGAACCGCTCCCGGCCGAGCAGGGCCAGGCCGACTCCGGCCGCGGTCAGCGCGGCCGCGCCGGTCAGCAGCCGGCTCGCGCGGCCGCTCCGGAACGCGACGCCGAGCGAGCCGGGCGCCGCCCGCAGCCGAGCCGCCGCGACCAGCTCCATCGCCGCACCGGCCAGCGCCAGCCGCCGGGCCGGCGCCGGGTCGCCGGTGAGCGTGGCCAGCAAACCGATCCCGGCCGCGCCGCTGATCCCGCTGCCCGCGAACAGGAACGGCAGCTCCCGGTAGGCCTCGTGCCAGGCCGGCACCTCCGTGTCGACCAGCGCCACCGCGGTGTACGTGCACACGGCCGGGCCGAGTACGCCGGCCGCGGCCCCGGTGATCGTCGCGGTGATCTTCCAGCCCGCTGCCTCGGCGCCCGCAGTGATCGTCGCCAGGCCCGCGAACGGCACGGTCAACCACGTCCCCAGGCTCAACGGGAAGCTCGGATCCTGCGCGCGGAGGCCGCTGAGGAACCGCTCCGGCCGTCGGTGGTCGCGGACCAGCGCCGCCACCGCCGCGCCGGCGCACCCGGCGGCCGCGAAGCGGGCCGCCCGCGCGAGCCGTCGCTCGCCGCTGAGCTCGGCCAGGGCGGCCAGGCCCGCGGACGCACCCGCGACGCCGCCGAAGTACAGGTAGGCCGGAATGTCGGGAGCTTGTCGGGCAGGGGCGACCCGGATCGGGCGGTGGATGTAGAACGTCGGCGCTGATCCGGTCATGACCAACCCATCGGTGCAGTTGCCGGAAATTGGAGCAATTCACAGCATTACTGCACGTCAGCGACCTTGTTCCAGACGCTCATCGGCCGACCGGTGGAGAACTCGTGACCGTCCGGCGCGAATAGTTGGCCGGTCACCGCAGACCCACCAGCCACAGCCGACACGTTCTCAAGAGTGGGTTGCAGAATAGTTTCGGACGCCGGGGCGGGCGTTCTCGTCGCCGGTGCACTTCCAGGAGGACTTCGAATGTCGCGCTACTCGTCAGCCATCCGCCCCGCCGTGCCGGGCAGCGCCTGGACGTAGGGGCTGACCTGGATACGCTTCCAGGGCCAACCCCCGGTATCCAGGAGATGTAGCCATCAGCGCGGCACCGGGCCCCCCGGGCCCTCCCGATCCCCGACCCCTCGCGACCGACGCGTCGCAGGTCCGGGTGGTCCTGCGTAACCGGCCCTTCCGCCGGTTGTGGCTCACGTTCGGCCTCTCCAGCCTGGGTGACTGGCTGGGCCTGCTGGCCACCAGCCTCTTCGCGGCCGGTCAGGTGACCGGCTCGACGGCCAAGGGCCTCGCGTTCGGCGGGGTCGTGGTGGCCCGTCTGCTTCCGACGATCGTGCTCGGGCCGCTGGCCGGCGCGTTCGTCGACCGGTTCGACCGACGTCTCACGATGGTCGTCTGCGACCTCGTGCGCTTCGTGCTGTTCGCCTCGATCCCGCTGGTCGCGGTGGTGGGGTCGGCTCCGGTCGCGGTCGGCTGGGCCCTGGTGGCGACGTTCGCGATCGAGGTCGTCGGCATGTTCTGGAATCCGGCCAAGGAAGCGTCGGTGCCGAACCTGGTGCCGAGGGAGCAGCTCGAGGCCGCGAACCAGCTCAGCCTGATCGCGACGTACGGGGCCACGCCGTTGCTGGCAGTGGCGATCGGGGCCGGGCTGAACCGTCTGCTGCTGTCGCTGGCCTCCGACGACCCGTCCCGGGTGCTGGTCGACCCCAACGACGCGGCTCTCTACCTGAACGCGGTGACGTTCCTCGTCGCCGCCGTCGTGGTGTTCTTCATCCCCGAGATCAGCACCGGCGAGGGCCGGCTGCGCCGGTCCGGCCCGGCCGGGGTACCCGAGCCCAGCCTTCCTTCCGCGTTGATCGACGGCTGGAAGTACGCCGGGCGGACGCCGCTGGTGCGTGGCCTGGTGCTGGGAATCCTCGGCGCGTTCGCGGCCGGCGGGGTCGTCGTCGGCGTCGGGCAGTTCTTCGCCCGCGGCCTCGGCGGCGGGGACGCGACGTTCTACCTGCTGTTCGGCGCGCTGTTCGTGGGGCTCGGGGCCGGGATGGGGCTGGGGCCGTCGCTGGTGCGGGGGCTGTCCCGTCGGCGGTGGTTCTGCGCCAGCATCGGGCTGTCCGGGCTGGCCGTCGCGCTGCTGCCGCTGTCGGTGCACATCGTCGTGGCGTTGCCGCTGACCGCGCTGGCCGGCGCCGGGGCCGGAATGGCCTACCTGGCCGGCACGACGCTACTCGGCGCCGAGGTGCCGGACGCGATGCGCGGCCGGGTCTTCGCGTTCGTCCAGTCGACCGTGCGGGTCGTGCTGCTGCTCTCGATCGCGGTGTCGTCGCTGCTGGTGGGCATCGGGGGCGGTCGGAAGATCTCGCTCGGGGCGTTCAACCTCGACCTCTCCGCGGCCCGTGGGTTGCTGCTGCTGAGTGGGGTGCTGGCGATCGTCGCCAGTGTGTTCTCATTCCGGGCAATGGATGACAAACCTGGGGTTCCGCTGTTCCGGGATCTGTGGGCGACGCTGCGCGGCCACTCGTTGCCGGTGCCGGGGGACCGGTCCGGCGACGGGCTGTTCCTGGTCTTCGAGGGCGGCGAGGGAGCCGGGAAGTCGACGCAGGCGTCGGCGCTGGCCGAGTGGCTGGCCGGGCGGGGCTTCGAGGTCGTGCGCACGCGGGAGCCGGGGGCCACTCCACTCGGGCGTCAGATCCGCTCGTTGATCCTCGATCACTCGGACGACGCGCCCTCGGCGCGGTCGGAGGCCCTGCTGTACGCGGCCGACCGGGCCCATCACGTCGCGACCGTGATCCGGCCGGCGCTCGAGCGCGGGGCGATCGTGGTGTGCGACCGGTACGTGGACTCGTCGCTGGCGTACCAGGGGGCCGGGCGCGAGCTGGCGGTCGAGGACGTCGAGTGGTTGTCGCGCTGGGCGACCGCGTCGCTGGTGCCGGACCTGGTCATCCTGCTGGACGTCGACCCGGGGGTCGGGCTCTCCCGGGTGGAGCGTCGGGGTGCGGCCGACCGGCTGGAGGCCGAGTCGGTGTCGTTCCACGAGCGGGTGCGCCGGGGTTTCCTGGATCGGGCGGCGGCCGATCCGCGCCGCTACCTGGTGCTCGACGCGGGCGCGTCGGCCGGGATGCTGGCCGATCGCATCAAGGTCCGGGTGGCGCCCATGCTGAAGGTCCACGCGGACGTCATTCCTGTCGTACCCGAGGCCGATGATCAGCCCAACGTGAGCACACCGACGGAGGCGAAATGACGACCGCTCTGGCCCCCGCGGTCTTCGCGGACGTCGTCGGGCAGGACGACGCGGTCGCGATCCTCGCGCGTGCCGCCGCCGCGGCCGGTCACATCGTCGCCGGCGACCCGGTACCGCCGGGCGAGATGACCCACGCCTGGCTCTTCACCGGCCCGCCCGGCTCCGGCCGCTCGGTGGCCGCCCGCGCGTTCGCGGCCGCGCTGCAGTGCCCGCGCGGTGGCTGCGGCGAGTGCGTCGAGTGCCACACGACGCTCGGCGGCACGCACGCCGACGTGCGGGTGGTCGTCCCCGAGGGCCTCTCGATCGGCGTCAACGACATGCGCGCGCTCGTCCTGCGGGCGGCGAGCGCCCCCTCTGGCGGGCGCTGGCAGATCGTCCTGGTCGAGGACGCCGACCGCCTCACCGAACAGGCCTCGAACGCGCTGCTCAAGGCCGTCGAGGAACCGACCGACCGCACGGTCTTCCTGCTCTGTGCCCCGTCCGCGCACCCGGACGACGTCTCGGTCACGATCCGGTCCCGCTGCCGGGTGGTTCCGCTCCGGACGCCGTCGGCGGCTGCGGTGGCCGACGTGCTGGTCCGCCGGGACGGCGTCGACGAGACCACGGCCCGGTGGGCCGCCGCCGTTGCTCAGGGCCACGTCGGCCGCGCCCGCCGCCTGGCCCGCGATCCGGACGCCCAGGCACGGCGCCGAGCGGTGCTGGCCGTGCCGCGCTCGCTCAGCAACATCGCCGCCTGCTATGACGCCGCCGAGGCGCTGATCGCCGCGTCCGAAGCCGAAGCCGCGGCCGCGACCGAGGGCCAGGCCGCCACCGAGAAGGCCGAGCTGGAGCGGGCGCTCGGGGCCGGAGGCACCGGAAAGGGCGCGACGACGGCGACCCGGGGCACGGCCGGCCAGATCAAGGAGCTGGAGCGGAAGCAGAAGTCCCGCGCGACCCGAGCCCAGCGCGATGCCCTGGACCGCGCCCTGGTCGACCTGGCCGCGTTCTACCGGGACGTGCTGATGGTGCGGCTCGGTGCGGCGGTGCCGCTGGTGCACGTCGACATCGAGGAGATGGTGCGGGCGGCGGCGGCCCGGTGGGAGCCGGAGGCGATCCTGCGCCGGATCGAGGCGGTGCTGAGCTGCCGGACCGCGCTGGAGGAGAACGTGAAGCCGCGGATCGCCGTCGAAGCGATGATGGTGACGCTCTTACAGGGCTGAGCCGGTCGCTCGGCACGGCGACCGGCTCAGCCGGTCAGGTCCGGCGGCGGACGGCGCGCCGGACGATCCAGCCCGCGCCGAGGAGCACCAGCCCGACGGCGGCGATCACCGCGAGGTTGGTGCCGGTCGTCGGAAGGGCGGAATCGGCCGTGGGTGCCTCCTCCGACGGAGTCTCGGTCGGCGACGCCACGGTCGAGGTCGGTGCCGCGCTGGCCGGCTCCCGCCCGGCGGCCGGCTCCCGCCCGGCGGCCGGCTCCCGCCCGGCGGCCGGCTCCCGGCCGGCGGGCTGCTCCCGGCCGGCGGGCTGCTCGCGCTGAGCGGGCGCGCTTTCCCCAGCCGGGCGTCCGGCCGCCCGATGCCCGATCACCGCGCCGCCGCGGGCAACCGTCGGAGGCTCGGAACAGTCGCACGGTTCCCCGCCGAGCCCGCCCAGCGGCACCCGGGCCGACACGTCCAGATCCCCGACCGTCGCGTCCAGCAGCCCGCCGTCCGCGCCCAGCACCTGCAGCCGGAGCGCGGCCGCGGTCGCGTCGACGCTCGTGTGCCCGACCCGCTCCCGCACCCCGCCGAGGCTGATCCGCACCACCCCGCCCGGCCCGTCCGAGTCACAGCACCCCGGCCCGGACAGCGGAATCTCCACCTTCTCGCCGACCGCGTCCAGCCGGTAGCTGCGACCCGCGGCCGCGGTCACCGCCACGGTCGGCGCCGCGTAGTGCACCGACGTCCGCGACGTACCGGCGGCCACCGCCACCAGCGACGGCGACGACAGGAACCGGATCGTCAACTCGCTCGGCGACCCGCGGAACAGCGTCACCGCGCTCACGTCGGCCCGCGCCGTCGCCCGCAACCCCAGCGCCGACTGCCCCGGCACCGCGACCCGCTGCGTCTGCGCCGACGAGTGACTCCCGCGCCAGACCTGCAGCAGCGGAGCGTCGTCCTCGGGGTTCAGTACCAGCTCACCGGGGCGCGCCAGCGCGGAACTGAGAAAGCCCCGATCAGCAGTTGCCGTCAATCGCGCGCTGCCGAGCGTCAGAAAAGGTAGTTCGACAGCGGGGCTGGTGCGCGTGACGGAACCGGGCTCCTCATAGGACCGCGTAGCGGTCGTGGGCGGAACGCCGGGCGGTCCGACGGCCTGGGCCGCGGTCGCGGACGTGCGTGGCCCGCGGGCGCTCGACACCCCCAGTCGGAGGCCGCCGAGCGCAACCGAATGCGGACCGGTGCCTGAAGTGGCCAGCCGCAGGACGCTCGCGGACGCGCGAGCCGAGTACGAATCGGGACGGTCGACGACGTGGGCGACCGGGGCAATTTCGGAGTTGTTCATACCGCTTAATCCGATGGAGCCGACGCTGACCGCCCAGATGGCCGTGAGAGCCACACGACGCCACTGGTGCATGAGGAACCCTGTTCTCCGGAGGGGACAGTACGGGCAAATCAACGCCCGCCCCAGCGCGCCGTGACGGGTCGGCCGCGATAAGCGGTGTACCGTGCCGTCTTTGCTGTCCGAATGGCCCTACGTGTGGGGTAGCGCGACGTACCGTGAGCACATGGGCATGCTGTGCGCAGTGACCTTCACCAGGCACGGCCGGCTCTATTACTGCGATCCCGGCGAGTTGTCGCTGAAGGTGGGGGATCACGTCCTCGTGCCGACCGAGGACGGCGTCGAAGTCGCGCAGTGCGTGTGGGCGCCGCAGTGGGTGTCGGAGGAAACGTCCGGATTCCCCGCGCTGGCCGGGCTCGCGTCGGACGCCGATCTCGACCGAGATCGCGTTCTGCGGCGGAAGAAGGCACAGGGCAAGGTCGCCGCGCGACGGTTGATCCGCGAGCACGAGCTCCCGATGAAGGTCGTCGCTGTGGATCACGCGCTCGACGCGAACCGCACCACGATCTACTTCACCGCGCCGCACCGCGTGGACTTCCGCGCCCTGGTGCGAGACCTGGGCGCCACGCTGAGCGCCCGGGTCGAGCTGAGGCAGCTCAACCCGCGCGACGCGGCCAAGGCGCAGGGTGGAATCGGCCCCTGCGGGCGGGACCTGTGCTGTTCGACGTTCTTGACCGACTTCGAGCCGGTCACGATCCGGATGGCCAAGGACCAGGACCTGCCCCTGAACCCGATGCGCATCTCGGGCGCCTGCGGCCGCCTGATGTGCTGCCTGAAGTATGAACACCCGCTCTACCAGCAGTTCGAAGCGACGGCACCCGCAGTGGGGTCACGCGTTACTACCTCATCCGGCCCGGGCCGGGTAGTTGGTAGGTCGGTGCCGTCCGACTCGCTGACCGTCCGTCTGGACGCCGACGGATCGCGTTGCGTCTGCAGCCGAGCCAGCGTCTGCGGCTCCCGCCAGGCCTACGAGGGCTCCCCGGCGTCGGAGGGCCCGGTCGGGGGATGATCCCTGTCCATGGAGCAAGTTGATACGCGGGTCGCGTACCAGAACCCCTGGCTGAGGGTCCGCGAGGACACGGTTCGGTGGCCGGATGGATCGACCGGAATCTACGGAGTCATTGACAAGCGCGACTTCGCGCTGGTCGTGCCGTACGACAACGGCGGGTTCCATCTGGTCGAGCAGTACCGGTATCCGGTACAGGCCCGCTGCTGGGAGTTCCCTCAGGGCGGCTGGCCGCCGGGGTCTCCTGGCGGGAGCGGGCTGGAGTTGGCGCAGGCGGAGCTGGCGGAGGAGACGGGGTTTCGCTCCTCGTCTTGGACGAGGTTGGGGTTCTTGCAGGCCGCGCCGGGGGTGATGAGCCAGTACTTCGACGTGTACCTGGCTACGGACCTGGTGGCCGGGGAGGTGGCGCGGGAGGTGTCGGAGCAGGACATGCGGCAGAAGTGGGTGTCGGTGGCTGACCTGGAGGAGATGATCCGCGAGGGTGAGCTGAGGGATGCGCACTCGATCGCGGCTTACGGTCTGTTTCGGTTGGGGTCGTAGATTGACGCCTGCCTGGCTGATGTCGGGGGACTCGCCGCGGTGGCTCAGTGGTGGAGGTCGGGACGCTCCGCTCCACCGTCGTGGCGCGCGAGGTCGCCTCGCGTCCCCGTCAAACAAGTGCAGCCGGCGTCGATCAAGGCCGACGCTCCCAGCCGGCGGCCGCCCTGGTGGCGGGGCCGAGTCGGCGGCCCCGGCCGGCGGCCGCCCTAGCGGCGGGGCCGAGTCGGCGGCCCCAGCCGGCGGCCGCCCTAGCGGTGGACCAAGCGCGGTTTGACGGGAAATCGGCGCTTCACGGCCGGCCTTAGCGCCGATTTCCCGGCAATCCGCGCGCAGGCGGACGTCGGCGGGCGGCCGCGATGGTGGGTCAGTCGTGACGGCTGATCAGTCGCGGTGACGGCGGGTCAGTCGCGGTGGCGGCGGGTCAGTCGCGGTGGCGGCGGGCTCGAGAGACGAGCACGATCGCGACGAGCAGAACCACAATGATCCCCACGGCAGCGATAACGCCCTCGATCGGCATGAACGAATCCTCCTCGATCGCCTCGGATGAACTAGCCGCGTCAAGCGGCCGAGCAATAGCCGGCGACCAACCCCGACCGACCTAACTTCCCCACGGGGCTCTTCGCATCTCCCGCCGTAAGCAGGCGAGTACCACCGCATTGACTCACGAACAAAACCCCACCCGAGTCGACCGCGTACACCACGTACCGCCGACCAACCTCGAACTCGACCCCACAGGCGTCCGCGCTGGCGTTCGTCTGAACCCGAGTCACCCGAGCACCCTTGATGACCCGCTCGACCGAGAACTCGTAAGTCACCGGCTCCGGCGAGTCCGGATCTTTCGTACCGATGAGCCGCCGAACAGTCCCAACAAAAATGAAGCCGGCCTCCGCCCGAGCCTCCGTCGGCGTGACCGGAAGGCACTCACAAGCGCAAGCGGCCTCCGGAGCCGGCAGCGCCCCAGCCGCAGTGCCCAGCAAGAGCCCGACCACCGCCACCCGCCGTCGCACCCGCGTCCCCTCCTAAGCCCGCGCGGACGCGGGCTGCTTCAGGCGTTCGGACGACGATAGCGGCCCGCCGCGTACGCCGGGAGGACCACAGCCTGGGCCACCAGCACCCGGTCCCCAGCAAACGTGATCGCCGGCGACCCGTAGAGCTCATACCCTTCGTCGAGCGCCTCGCTGACCCGAACGGCCAGATCGTCACCGTCCGGCCCAGTCAACAGAAGGTAGCGGAGGCGTTCCGCAGTGTGGTCCATCCGGTATTCCTCCGGTCAGTGGGGGCCGACCCTAACCGTAGGGGCGCCCACACAGATGTGCACGAGGCTGCCCCAACCGGCGCGGCGCCCGCCAGAGCCGTGGACCGAAGCCATGAACCGGAGTGCGAGCCGATGGCGCGAGATGGAGCTGCGAGCCGGCGCCGCCGGAGACCGAGCAGCGCGCAGCGGCACGCGCCGCCGAGCCGCGTGCAGGGCAGCGCAGGCGGAGCGGCGAGCGAGCTTCCCCCCGGGAGGCAGCGGCCAGCGTAGGGCGGCGGCGACGGGCGCAGCGCGTCGTCTGGTGCGGGCCGGTACCGATTCGGTCGCCGGCGAAGGACCCGCTACACTTGGCTCGCACGTTGCCGCCTTAGCTCAGTCGGCCAGAGCGACGCACTCGTAATGCGTAGGTCCCGGGTTCGATTCCCGGAGGCGGCTCCATGCTCAGGCATTGCCGAAGCCCAGAAGCCCCGCAGCCCACGGCTGCGGGGCTTCTTCGGTCTGATCGGGGAAAGAAACCGAGCCAAGCGTCCTCGATGCAATCTCTGCAGGTGTGCGACGCCGACGACCGGATGCTCACCAGACACCACGACGCGAAGGATCGGCGTGCCCGCCAGCTTCGGAGTGGCTGTGGCTGTGGCTGTGGCAGGCGTGCAGGGGGGAGCCCCCATCCCCGAAGCGCGGGAGGAAGCCGATGAGGCCGCCAGGGTCGACGCACTCGTGGGGACTAGCGCATTCGAATTCCGATTTGAGTCATCAAAATGCGCCCTGGGATTGATGTGAAGTCCCGACGCGGTAATACTGCACTTCACTGGAGCCAACGCGCGGTTCCCCGCGCTAACCCGTTTTACATTTTGTCGGTGGCGCTGTTTAAGATCGGATCCACTCGCGAACGCACCGGTCAGCACTGATGGGGGTGATCTGTGCCTGCGTCCACCGCGTTTCCCGCTGTCAGGCTCGCGCTTTCCGAGGATCCGGCCGCGCCGCCCACGATTGCACCGTGGATTGGCGGGTTCGTAGCACTCGGTGCCCGGATTCGGCGATACGCCGCCGTGAACGATCAACGGCAGTTGATCGTCGCAGTCACCGTTCCGCGACGAGACTTCGTTGCGGCGCTCGTGGGAAGCGGATGGGCGACGGTGAGCGAGAAGATTCGACACCAAACGGCGGCCACCGACGTACTAGAGATTGCCCGAAATATCGATCCGGGTACGCCTGTTCGATTGGTGGTGGGAAACACTGTTGTCTCGGACATCTTTGAGAGGCTGTCGGAAGAGGCGACTCCGCCCCGAGTCTGCCTCAGCGAGTCGCAATGGCAGATACCCGCCATCCGAGCCATCGCCGTGCTCACAAGTCTCGCCAAGCCTGCACGGGCGTCGAAACCCTTGCCAGGAGGCCTCGGTCGCCTGGCCCACCTGGAAGAGACATGGGATGCGCGCATCGCGGCGCCGGCCGCCGACCTCGCGATCGTGGGAACGCTGAAGTGGCTCAAGGCCGATCTCGCGGCGTTGCTCAGTAATCCAGACGAGCATGCAGCTGGCCAGCCCAGGGTGCCGGGGACGATCGCCGACATTCTGCTTCCTGACGAACCCGGTGCGGCGACGTGGTCTACGCGCTTGTACTCCTCCGCACGATTCGCGGAAGTGTCGTCCTTGCCCGGCGACCTCCGCGCCGTCGTGCTAGATGGCGCACCGGCAGTCAAATATTTGAACGAGATCGAGACCCCGGTCGTCGTCTGTGTGATCGACCGGTCTGTCGCGGATGAGACGGCCGCGGAGATCGTCGTCCAGCTTCGGAACACCAGGGGGGAAGCGCTGTCCGTCCGCGACGACCTGGGGTGGTCCACGCCGGACGGGGTAGAGGCACTGACATTCACGGTGCCGCTGTGAACCGCATCGATGCGCTAGATCAGCGTTACCGGGCATCCGAGTCGCTCGTCCATCACGGAGTCGAGATCGTCGCGGTGGGCGACCCCGCCGGAGCACGGCTCAACCAGGCGATCCGCGACGTTTTCTACGTGGCGCAGGACGACCTGCACGACGGCCCGTGGGGCAATGTCGTTGGTGCGGCGAAGTCGCTGCGCTGGCGCCGGATGACGCATCCGCAGCCGGTGATGCTCAACAGCGCGGTGACTGAGATGGCGGAGTTGGTTGCGAAGTACGCGTCGCTCCTGCACGGCGCGGTGGAAGACGTAGCGGTCCTCGACGAACTGGTCGCTGCAGCCATGGCGGCGGCGGAAACCGATTCGCCGCTGGGGTCACTCCTGCTGTCCTCGGTCGAGGAGGTCGGCACCAACGAGTGCGTCGTCGTGGCCGCGAGTAAGCGCGCTCAAGTCGCGCTTACCAATTGGCTGGGCGAGCTGGGCATCCTGGTGCTCACGGCAGGAGAGCTCGAGCGGCTGCAGCCCCCGGTGGACCAGTCCTACCTGATTGGGCCTCCGCGCTTCTTCCGGTCGTCGGTCGTGACCGCGCCGGTGACGAGCGAGATCAGCTTCCTCATTCCGGCCTGGTTCGGCGACCGGACTGTTCCACGGTCGGCGATGGCTCGATACGCCGAAGGAGCATTGGAGATAAAGACTCGGGTGTTCGTGGTCGGGAACACCAGCGAACCAGGTAGCGCAATAGCGCCGAGCGGGTCTGGGATCGAAGACGACTTCTTGCCCGAGCCGGTTTGGGGCCGTTCCCAAGCGCCGAGCCGGTCGCCGAAGAGCGACGAGGTCCTGGCCCATCGGGTGCTGCTGAGCGGCGGCTGGTCCATGTGCCTGGAGGACGACGGAGAGCGCATCCGCGCGCTCGACCCCGATCAGCCGCCCGGCGAGCGGATCATCTATGTCGGCGTATCGACCGTGCGGCCCGGGACCTACCTCGTGCTGCGGCAGGGCGAGGGCGAGCGGTCGGCGCTGTACCGCGAGGCCTACGCCCGGCTGGGCGCCGACGCGTCCGCCGTTGAGGCGACGCAGAACGCTTGGAAGCAGAAGCTCCAAGAATGTCTGTTTTGGATCGGTCAGCAGGAGGTCGTTCGCGAGTTGCGGGCCCGCGGCGTGACGACGGCGGCGAATCAGGCTCGCGCGTGGACGGACCCATATCTGGTCCGGCCGACGAGCGACGCGGACTTCGCTGCGCTGCTCAAGTGGCTCGAGATACCGGCAGAGCCGACGGCCGTGCACGCGAACCGGCTCAGACGGGCGGTGCACCAGGCCGCGGCGGCGGTCCGTGAGCGGCTCGAGGCTGAGGTGTCGGCCGCGGATCTTTCGCAATTGGAACTAACCGGAAGTTTGAGTCTGGGCGTCGCGACCGGTGGTTTCCGGTCCATCCTCGCGACCCGCGTCCTCGCGATCTCACCGCACCCGGAGATCGTGGCTCGGCACGAGACACGGGTGCTCGTAGTCGATCGGAGTGCGCAGTGGCTCGAATGATGCCGGCCTACTGCCCGGAGGACGCGCCCCCTGGGGAGAAAGCGGTGCACGCGGCCTTGGCTTCCAGCCCCGAGACCAAGGGTTGGATCGTGCTGCACTCACTGGGGATCGCCGAGCACGTGCGTCAGGTCCAGGGCGAGGCCGATTTCGTCGTGATCGCGCCCGGTCGCGGAGTGCTGGTGATCGAAGTCAAATCGCACAAGTCGGTGCACGTCGCAGGCGACGGGCGTTGGCGGCTCGGCACCCAGCCGGCGTCGTCCCGCAGCCCGTTTCAGCAGGCGTCCGAAGCGATGCACAGCATCCGTGCCGCGCTGGAGAAAAAGGTCGGGCTGCGGTCGGTTCCCGTGTTGTACGCGGTCTGGTTCACACACGTCCGGGCCAGGAGCGAGCTTCCCGCGAGCGTCGAATGGCACGACTGGCAGGTGCTCGACTCCGAAGATCTACGGGCGGGCGGCGTCTCGGCGATCCTGCGGACGTTCGCGGCCGGAACCGAGCACATCGACGATCGGATCCGTCATTTTTCCTACGGCGGCGTCGGACCCGATGATGAGACCGCCGAGCGAATCGCGTCTGTACTGCGGCCGCGGTTCGAGACGGCGATCACTGCGGGCGACCGCCGCCGGGCTCGGGAATCACAGCTCATCACGTTCATCGAGGAGCAGTACCTCGCGCTCGACTCGATGGCCGACAACCGGGCCGTGCTGTTCACCGGTCCGGCCGGATCGGGCAAGACACTGCTGGCGATGGAAGCGGCGCGGCGCGAGGTAGCGATGGGCCACAGCGGGCGCCTCCTTTGCTTCAACCAGCTTCTCAGCCGTCGGCTCAAGGACGAGCTCAGCGATGTCGCCGGGCTTATCACCGGCACCTTCCATCAAGAGCTCGTGCGGCTGGTCGGCGTCAGCCCACCGCACGGCGCTGGATCGGCGTTCTGGGATCAAGAACTGCCTGATCGCGCACTCGAAGCGCTGCTCGACGGTCGCGAGCAGCCGCGAGACTTCCTCGTCGTCGACGAGGCGCAGGACCTCACCCGAGGGCATTTTCTCGACGCCCTTGACCTGATGGTTAAGGGCGGCCTCGAGAGTGGTCGGCTGCTGTTCTTCGGCGATTTCGAGAAGCAGGCCGTCTATGAGGGCGCGAGCCGCGAGTTGCTGCAGACGCGGTCGCCGCGACTGGTGAGCAGGCGGCTGGTCGAGAACTGCCGGAACCTTCCGCGCATCGGCTACCAGGTCAACCTGTTGACGAGGCTGGAGCCGGGTTATCGGCGCTTCCGGCGGCAGGACGACGGCGTCGACCCCGACGTGCTTGCGTACAAGGCCGACCACGACCAGTCACCCATGCTCGTCGATGCCGTGCACAAACTTCGGGACGAAGGCATGGAACTGAGCGACATAGTGGTACTCAGCCCGCTGCGAGGTGGGTCCACAGCTGAGACCACGACCGACCCGTGGCTGCGACAGGTACTGCGGGCCGCCGACGGCAGCCCCGTGCGCCCGGGTCAGCTGAGGCACTGCACGATTCACGCGTTCAAAGGACTGGAGGCGCCCGCGGTCATCGTCACCGATCTCGATCAGCGCCGGGTGACCAACTTCGAAGCCCTGCTGTACGTCGGCCTGACGCGCGCAACCGATCGACTGATCGCGATTGTCGAGACCGGCACGATCCGAACCGTTCTGGGGGGAAAATCATGACGGGAATCGAGGCACGGGCCTCCGTGGAGGCGGCCGTCCGCCGAGAGCTTTTCGGGCCGTTGCCGGGGGAGGAGCCCGCCGGAAAGCCGCTGGACTGCTCGAGCGGCTCGGTCCGCTTCGACACGGCCGAGGAGGCTTGGTCGCAGTTCCACGATGCGACCACACTGCAGGAGGTGCTGACCCAGTCAGATCCGCTACGGCGGTACGGCATCGGGGTGCTGTACAGCGGCGCATCGGTGGCGGTCGGCAGCGGCGGGGAGGACGCGCTGCTGGTCAACGTCAGCAGCCAGGGAGAAGATCTACCGGCACCGCCTCCCGAAAACAAGGCGCCTGCGAGTGGGTACGACCAAGCCGACTCGGACGACTTCGACCTGACCGACGCCAATGAGTTCAAGCCGTCGGCGATGGCGATCTCGTTCAAGTGCCGGGTACCAGCCGACGGGTACTTGACAGTGACGGTTCGCGGTGCGAGCTACGGCAAGATCAGCGCCCAACTGCCCGCCGGGAAGCCCCGGGAGTGGTGGCTGCGCAGGCCGTTCGAGCTATCCGGGTCAGTTGCGGGGGAGACGCTCCTGACCAAAATCGGCAGGCTGGCCACCGTCGCGACCGCGCCGGTCGTCGAGGGCGAGCCGGCCGCGGAGCTGACCAGATTGGGAGTCGAGCCGACTACCAAGGTGTTCAGCCGTCCGGTGCCTGGTGACTCCGACCCGGACGTGCGGCTGGTCACCGTGGTGGTGCTTAACCAGGCGGCCGGTTCCGGTCCGGCCAGCGCGCTGTTCCAGATGGGCTTCACCGTCACCCCGGCCGGCGGGCTGACGATCGAGCCATACCCCGAGGCCGAGCAGGCCGAGCGCGACGAGGAGGAGCAGTCGATCGACTTGCTCTACCGCAATAAGCGTACGTACGCGATCGGACACGGTTGCGCAGCCGAGTGGCGCCACGGCGAGCAGCAGACTGCGACGTTCGTCCAGGCCGAGCCGATGCCGGCCTACGAGGTCGTAAGCCTGACCCCTGATGTCTACGTCGCCGACGCCTCCGGCGTCCGGACCCGCGTAACGGTCAGCATGAAGGCGCTGGCCGACGGCGATCCGGACGGCGATGTCCAGGTCGAGACGGTCCTGCGCCTGTATGACGAGTGGATCGCGCGGCAGGAGGACGCGGTGCCCGATCTCCCTGAGAGGTTCCACGACGCGGCCAACCGGCATCTGGCCGGGTGCCGCAAGGCGCTTGACCGGATGCGGGCCGGCTGGGAGCTGGTGGGTGAGAGCCCGATCGCCGCGCGGGCGTTCCGGCTGGCCAACCACGCAATGCTGTTCCAGCAGATCCGGTCAAGGCTGCCGCTGCGCGAGGTGAACGCCGGAAAGGACGGGATCAGCCGTCCCACCACACCGCACCCGGAGGTGGAGCCGGTGCCGGGTGCGAACACCTGGCGGCCGTTTCAGATTGCATTCATTCTGGCCAGCCTGCCGGAGCTAGTCGAACCCCGGCGCGCGGAACGCTCTTTGGTGGACCTGATCTTCTTCCCGACCGGTGGCGGTAAGACCGAGGCGTACCTGGGGGCCTCGGCGATCAGCTTGATTGCTCGTCGGCTCCGTGACCGCGACGACGCCGGCACCGATACGCTGATGCGTTACACGCTGCGGCTGCTGACCGCCCAGCAGTTCCTACGGGCCGCGTCGCTGGTCTGCGTGCTGGAAGACCTCCGGTCGAAGAACGCCGAGGAACTGGGCGCGGAGCCATTCGGTATCGGGATCTGGCTGGGTAGCAGTTCCACGCCGAACACCTGGCAACAGGCAGTCGAAGCGCTGAAGCAGCTGCGGCGCGACGCCCAGCAGCAGAACCGCTTCCTGCTGCTGCGCTGCCCCTGGTGCGGCATGCAGATGGGCACCAAGCCGAAGGGCAAGAGCGGGCAGGACGTCTTCGGCTACGAGCAGGTCGGTTCGCGCGTGATCTTCCGCTGCGTTGACAACTCGTGCCGATACGCGGGGAAGAAGGGAATGCCGGTCCACGTCGTCGACGAGGACATTTACGACACCCGACCGTCGATCGTCATCGGCACCGTCGACAAGTTCGCGATGATGGCCTGGCGTCCGGATGCTCGGCGGCTGTTCGGCCTGGGTGAAGACGGCGACCGCGACGTGTCGCCGCCGAGCCTGATCATCCAGGACGAGCTGCACCTGATCTCGGGGCCGCTGGGCTCGATGGCCGGCCTGTACGAGCCGGTCATCGACGATCTCTGCACCGACCGGCGGGGGACCGCGCCGGTGCCGGCCAAGATCATTGCGGCCACGGCGACGATCCGCCGGTTCGAGGATCAGATTCGCGGATTGTTCGGCCGGGAATCGGTGGCGCTGTTCCCGCCCCACGGGCTGGAGGAGGGTCACTCATTCTTCGCCGAACCGGCCACCAGCGAGGACGGCGCGCCCGAGCCAGGCCGCCGATACCTCGGCATCATGTCGCCGTCGCTCGGCTCACTGCAGACCGTCCAGGTGCGGGTCGCGGCGGCGACGCTGCAGGCGGCCGAAAACCTGCCGGAGGCCGACAGAGACGGCTACTGGACCAACTTGAACTTCCTGAATAGCCTGCGCGAGCTCGGTAACACGGTCTCGCTGCTCGAGTCCGACGTCCCCGACTACCTCACCGGGCTACGGCGGCGGGACAATCGGGAGACCATGCGCTGGCCGCGCATCACGATGGAGCTGACGTCCCGGCGACGCAGCGACGAGATCCCGAAGGCGATCGAGCAGCTCCAGCTGGAGCACGACCAGCCGGGCTGCGTCGACATCTGCTTGGCGTCGAACATCATCGAAGTCGGCATCGACATCGATCGGCTCGGCCTGATGACGATCGTCGGTCAGCCCAAGACCACCGCGCAGTACATCCAGGTCAGCGGTCGCGTCGGTCGTAAGCCGGACAAGAGCCCCGGGCTCGTCCTGACGATCTACGGCGCGGCAAAGCCGCGCGACCGCAGCCACTACGAACGGTTCCGCACCTACCACCAGCAGCTTTATGCGCAGGTGGAGCCGACATCGGTCACGCCGTTCGCTGCGCCGGTCCTCGACCGGGCCTTGCACGCTGCAGCGGTGGCGCACATCAGGCAGGTCTCGCCCCATACAAAGCCGGAACCGTTCCCACGCGCGGAGTACGAGGACGCGATCGCACTGCTGCGGCGCCGGGCCGAGATCGCTGATCCGGATGAGCTGCCGACGCTGGACCGTGTCGCGGCCGAGCGGGCCCGGCAATGGGGTGCTTGGGAGCGCACCATGTGGGACGCCAACGCGTTCGGCAGCGACAGCGACCCGAGACAGGGCCTGATGCGGTACGCCGGGACGCTGCCGGTCAACGACCCGAAAGGCATGATCTGGGATGTCCCGACGAGCATGCGGAACGTCGACGCCGAGTGCCGACTGAAGGTCTCGACGGCGTACGCGCTGGACGACGCCAAGCCGACGGAGGAGGGCCAGTGAGTACCGGCAACATGCGACGAGCGCAGCTCGTCACGCCGTTCGGCGTCGGCGCGATGAGCGTGCTCGTTGACGGCACCTCGGTAATCACCGCCGGGCTCGATCACTGGTACGACGTCGACAACCCGGACACCCTCAAGATCGACGAGTACCAGGCGCATGATTGGCGGCTAGAGGCCCGGCTCAAGGTCGCGGAGTTCCGGCTGCCGCCGGACTACCGCTACAAGGGTGCGGGCAACGACCCACGGAACGTGGGGCTGACCGTGCCGGTGCTGCGGTTTCCGCGTTGGTCGTTCTGCATGTATTGCAAGCGGCTGGAGAAGAGTCCGCTGACCCTGCAGACGCGCATGTTCTGTCCGGACCCGAGCCACACCAGCAAGGGGAAGAAGGGGCCGCGGATGGCGCAGGTGCCGTTCGTCGCGATCTGCGCGCGCGGACACCTGGACGACTTCCCGTTCAACGAGTGGGTGCACCGATCGCACACCCCATCGTGCAGCGGCCAGCTGTACCTCACCTCGCGTGGCGGCGGCGGCCTGGAAGGGCAGATCGTCGAGTGCCGCAAGTGCAACAAGGAGCGCTCGCTCCGGGGAATCACCGAGGGCGGCCGCGGCGACGGGAGCAGCGGGGAGCGGACGGTGCTGACCGACCAGCTGGTGTCCCGCGACGAGCCGTACAACTGTCCAGGGTCGCGGCCCTGGCTCGGGCAGGGCGCGGCGCCTGGCACGTGCGGCGAGCCGATCCGCGGCGCTCTGCGGGCGGCCGGGAACGTCTATTTCCCGAAGGTTGAGTCCTCGATCTACCTGCCCAGGAAAGAGGGGGCGGTCAGTGCCGAGGTCCATGCCCTCCTGAAGCAGCCCGCGGTCGAGGTAGCAATGAAGTTCGTCCACCGATTCGTCGGGGCGCAGGCAACGGCGGACATGCTGCGGGAGAACCTGGAGAGCGCGCTAGCGGCCGAGCTGGTCACGCCGCTGAGCCACGAAGATCTGCTGGCCGGCTACCGCGACCGTTTCGGCATCGGGGAGGACCAGCCGGAGGCCGAGGAAGAAGGCGAAACCGAACTGCTGACCGGCAGCGACGAGTGGCGCTACCCCGAGTTCCAGCACATCCGGGAGAAGCCGAAGGACGCCCTGCTGTCCGCGTCTGACCCGGGGCTGGACTCGGCGCTCACGAGCCATCTCGGCCGGGTTCGCTCGGTCGACGTGCTTCGGGAGACGCGGGCGCTTCGGGGCTTCACCCGTGTCCGCGACGACGCGCTGCGGCTTTCGGCCGGCAAGCAAATGCTGCGGCGGAAGTCGCTGGTGCCGGCCCAGGACTGGCTCCCGGCCTACGTTGTCAAGGGCGAGGGCATCTTCTTCGAGCTCGACGCAGAGCGGCTCGCGGCTTGGGAGAAGCGGGCCGAGATCCAGCATCGCGCGACGATGATTACCGACCGATACGGCGAGGTGGCGGCCAGCCGCGGTCTGCAGAAGCGCGTCCTGATCCCGCGTTTCGTCTTGCTGCACACGCTCGCGCACCTCGTGATCAACGAGTTGGTGTTCGCCTGCGGCTACAGCTCGGCCTCGCTGCGCGAGCGGTTGTACGTGTCGGACGCACCGGGCCGGGAGATGGCCGGGCTGCTGATCTACACGGCAGCCGGCGACTCGGAGGGCACGATGGGTGGGCTGGTCCGGATGGCCCGTCCGGGCAACTTGCGCTCAGTGTTCTCGTCTGCACTCGGTGATGCCCAGTGGTGCTCGACCGACCCAGTCTGCATGGACGCAGGCGAGAAGGGCCAGGGCCCGCAGTCATGCAACTTGGCGGCCTGCCATGGATGCGCGTTGCTGCCGGAAACCAGCTGCGAGGAGTTCAATCGCTTCCTCGATCGCGGACTGGTAGTGGGCACCTTCGCCGATCGCTCGATCGGATTTTTCTCGGATGCGTCCTTCAGCTAATGCTCAATGAGCTGATTTAGGTTGGCCTGGATGAGGACTGGACGGCGTTGGTAAGCGGTCGTCCTGTCTGGGCTGGCGCAGATGTTACGGAGGATCTTCCAGCTCTTGAGTTCGGCGTTGGTCCGCTCGCAGGGTCCTCGGGGGCGGGGCGTGAGCGGTGTTGGCGCTTTTCTGGGAGCTGAGATTCCCGCTCTCGCGGAGGGTTCTGTGCGTGGGCAGATAACCGCGGGACGGGAACCATCAGTGGCGACACCGCGGAAGTACCCTGTCCGGTTGTATCGGGAGGCCGATCCGAAGCTCAGACCAGTGCGACATCGATCTTGTCCTTGGCGCACTCGAGTACGCCGTCCAGATCCGCCGTTCCAGCCCCAGAGACGACCCACCACCGCAACCACCGATTGAAACCGGGAACTACAGGTCGTTTCGGTTAGCCAGACGCTGGCTGGTCTGGGTATTACCGCATCGATGGGAACCATCGGGGACTCGTTCGGCAACGCGCTGATGGCGGACTTCTTCTCCACGCTCAGGCCGAACTGGTCTATCGGACCGCCTTCGCGCCCACCTACAGGCCGAGATTGCTTGGTTTACCTTGTGTTGATGACCGGTACAACACCCCAGCCTACCCCCAAGCGTGTTTCATACGTCGGCCTCTCTAGCGTCCTGTCGTTTCCGGGCTTTCCGCTCGCGTTCGTATCGCGTCACGTGGGCCTGCGGGCCCTCCGTCGGCCATGCTGGTGCATCTCCGGTCAGCTCGTAGGTGACGTGCGTGATGCCCGCTGGATCCTTTGCGCGCCGGGATTCGATTGGCCACCCGAGCACATATCGAAGTTCGCGGAGTCGTTTCAGTGGATCACCCTTATGGGTCTCCTGCGCCACGAGAGAGATCATCGACACGGGGCACGGTCGACCGATCTCATGAAAGGCTTTGAGCACTTCTCCGATCCTTGTCCAAGGATCGTCTCCCTCCATTGCGATCCGGATGAGAGGGCCAATTTCGTCGAAGCTTGAGAAGAAGGCCTTCTTGCCGTGATTATGCTCCGTGCAAAGCGGTTCCAGATTGCTGAGGACGGTTTCGCCACCCCACTCCCTCGGCCTGATGTGGTCGATCTGCAGCTTAACGCCGTCGGCTGGACCCCGACCGCACATGGCACACCATCGACCCTTAAGTGTATAAACCTCGGCCTGAAGCCTTGCGGAGATGGGCGCGGTGTCGACGGCGTCCTCTCTGCGGCTTACTAGTTTGTAGACCCAAGTGCCCGTCTGGGGCTGTTTGAACCGATCAACGACAAAGGCGGGGTACACCTCGCGTAGTCGTCGGCCAGTGTTGCTGTTCGTCTTGCCAAAGACGCCTTGGGATTGCTCCACCCATTTGGCCATCGGCTGCGGGTCGTCGCGGTTCTCCCACAGCCAGCGGTAGGCCTCCCTCGCCTCCGTGCCCTTGATGGCAGCCCTCACTTCATCGCTGTCGGGGTGAGGGAGATCGGGCGGTCCGTCGGGGGTGCTCGCGTCAGGGCTCACGTCGGAACTCTCCTCGACATTCGGACCGCCGCTAGCCCAGCGGCATGGCTGAACAGAGTATGCGGCATAGGTTCTCACTGCCGCAAACTGCATAGATACTGCACGTTGCCGCCGGACATCCGTATGTCCGGCGGCAACGGGACCAGGATTGGAGACGATACCCCCTGACTGCACCACCCGGCCAAGGTGAGTAGGGCTGCGGCTTGCCGGTTGGCACCGAGGCTCGTCGGGGGTGGGCTCATACTGAGTCGGTGATCGAACAGCCGGTTCTCTTCGACGGAGATGAAGACCGAGATGTGGAGCAGGTCGCCGCGGAGCTCGTGCGGCTAGACCCGCATGGGTCAAGGTGGGCAGCCGTCATCCGGCACACGTACGACATGGTTTACAACGGTCAGGAGACCGGTCGCTATCGTTGGGACCAGCTCATGAAGACCGAGAAGACCCATTTCGGCACGTTGTTTGAAATCAACGGCCAGCGTGAGTTCCAGTTCGAAGGCGGCGTCACCACCGATTATCGAATAGCCAACCATCAGGTTGATGCCAAGTGGAGTCAGTCGATGGGTGGGTGGATGCTCCCTCCTGAGGTTTTCGGCGAAATCGCATTGGTCGCCACGGGCAGTGACGAAGAGGCTCGTTGGTCGCTGGGACTCGTCAGGGTCCGAGAGGAATACCGTCGCGAGGGCGCTAATCGAGATAAAAAGAGTTCGCTGAACAGGCGGGGACGTAGCGCTATCCGCTGGTTGTGGCGGGGTGCGCAGTTGCGGCCCAATGTTCTGCTACAGCTACCGATGGACGTGGTATATCACGTCTTCGACAGCGAGAGCGGCACTGAGCGGACGCATCGGCTCTTCCGCGCCGCCGAAGGGCGAATCGTTCATCGGAATTCCGTTGCGACGGTCAGTCGGCAACTCGATCATCAGAAGCGCGTCCGATACAACGGTGGATCCAGATCCAAACTGAAGGCCGAGGGAATCATCATCCTCAGCGGGACGTACCATTCGCACATAGCTGCACAGCTCGGGGTGCCGATTCCCCGACCGGACGAGTACGTCTCGGTGCGGGTCGTTCCTTCGGAGGACGAGATCGGCCCAGTAATGGATGGCGTGCGATGGCGCCGAGCACATCCTGGCGAAGTAGTGGCTTGTGCGGCCCCTCTGATCCCTGAGCGAGGGCTGCGCGAGAGCTGACTGCCCCGGCGCCATGCTTGGTTGCCGCGGGCCGAACGAGCCGACCTGCCGGTAGGAAGGCGGTCAGCTGATCCTGCCGCGGTTTTTCTGGAAGACCTCATGGCGGCTGTGCTCGTCCTGGCCCACGAAGGCCTTGAACGTACCGAGGCGATACGCGATCGAGCCCCTTGATTCGCGAACGTCCAGATCGAAGTCACGGCTGAGCAGACTCAGCGTTCGTTCGAGTTCCGGCGGTTCGATCGGCCTGCCCACGGCACGCTGCAACTGGGTTGGCGTGAGGAAATCGCCGCTCTCGCGCAGCGCCTTATAGATGGGATCGTGACTCGAAGCGGCGCGCTCGGCTGGTATGCCCTCGTGCTCGAGGGCCATCCGGATGGAGTTTCCCACTGCCTCAGCCACCGGCGGTGGAAATGCATTGCCGATCTGTCGATAGCGGGTCGTCTTACGTCCGGTGAAATGCCATTCGTCCGGTCTCCAGCCCTGCAGCAAAGAGACCATTTCGGTAGTCAGCTTGGGGATCCACTCGTCGTCACGCTCCTGGCCTGGCGGCTCGTCGGCCACGCCCAATGCGTCGACGCCCATCTCGGCCCAGGCTCGCTTCGCGCGTGTTGGTCCCAGGTCGGCCCCGCCATGTTTTTTCGATCCACCCACGATCGTGGGAGCAATCTTGTTCGCCTTGTGCTTCCAGGCGTCGGCGCCGCGCCAACCTCGAGATTTCATCAATGGCAAGAGTATTTCGCCGACTGTGGGTGGGGGCCCCTGGGGCTCCGGCCAAGTGAAGTACGCCGCATCCTCCGGCTTCAACGCGACCAACACGAACCGAGGCCGGAGCTGCGGCACACCGTAGTCGGATGCTTGAAGAAGTTTCCACTCTCCCATGTAGCCGAGCGATGTGAGTCGGTCGAGCACGTGCTGCCGGTAACCGGCGAAGCGCGGCATGCTGAGCCCGCGGACGTTTTCCAGTAGAAGTGCGCGCGGCTGCACTACGGCGACCTGCTCCACAGCCCACGCGAACAAGTCACGCTCGTCAGTGGCGCCTAGCTGCTTGCCGGCGATCGTGAATGGTGGGCAGGGCACGCCGCCAGCGAGGAGGGCTATACCTCGGTGGTCCTCTGGATTCCAGACCGTGGAGTCCGCGACGTCGCCCTCGGCGACTTTCCATGGCCGGTTTGCGCGGAGCGTAGCACTGGCATTCGCATCGAGTTCGACGGCTAGCTCGTGCTCGAAGCCTGCCTTCTCCAGGCCCAAGGCCTGTCCGCCAGCGCCCGCGCAAATCTCGACTACGGAGAGCGAGTCCTGCTCCACGTTTACTCCCTCTCCCGGCTTGCGGCATCCGACAGCAGTGTCACGGGGTATCTTGCCTCAGCGGTCGTGTTGCCCCGACAAGCGTATTGGTCTGGTACAGAGTCGTGTCGAAAACGAGCCGTGACGCGGAGCGGCGGCGTGCTCACGAACAGGGTCTGTACCCGGCGCCTTTGAACGAGGGCAGGTCCCGCAACATGCAAGCCAACCGGCGCGCCGACACAAAACCCGAGGTGGCGCTCCGGAAGGCGCTCCACAGTCGAGGGTTTCGCTACCGAAAAGACTTCCTGCTGCGTCCGGCGGAGGGGGTCCGGGTCAAGCCCGACATCGTGTTCACTGCACGCAAGGTGGCGGTTTTCGTGGATGGCTGCTTCTGGCATGTTTGCCCCACTCATGGTCGGTATCCGACAACGAACGACTGGTATTGGGCGCCGAAGCTTCGTCGCAACCTGGAGCGCGACTGTTTGGTCAACGCAGCGCTGGAAGATGCAGGCTGGAGGGTCGTCCGGCTATGGGAGCACGAGGCCCTCGATACAGCCGTAGCTGCAGTTGAAGGGGCGGTGAACGGTGTCGTCGAACATGTGAACGAAGATAACCCTCGCCTCTGACAATCGTGTGATGCCGGAGGCGTGTGTCGCATACCTCAGGCATTTGGCCCGACATGCAGCGTCGCAACAGGCTCAAGCGACTGGGTACTTGCTCTGCAGGAGGAGCTTGAGGGCGTTCAGCGAGTCGTAACCGCGAGACTTGAGGATCTCCACCAGGTCGCGTCTGGCAATGATGACGACGGGATGCCCGCCGTCCCGCCACGGTCGCGTCACGTCTGCGCGCTCAACCTGCGGCTCGCTCATCTTGAAGACGTCAGCCGCGAACCGTTCGAAGTCGGTGGGCTTGGGTTTGAAGTGCTCATAGATCGCCAATAGATAGGCGAGTTCCTCACCCGATGGCAGCTGCTCGTTGCGGCTGAGGACGGTCAGCGTTCGTGGAGCCTCAATCGGTCGGTAGGCCCGCGACCGGCACCAAGTCCGCCACGCATCAGGGCACTCGCTGCCGAGTGGGTCGCCGGTCAGAATCTGAGTGATCCAAGCACGCGTGACGACCGACACGTCAGGCACGTTGAGGTGGGCCCGGTAGTTTTGGAATCGCTCGTCGTGCGCCAGATCGCGACCAGCTCTTCGTCGCCGGACAGGCGCGGCGAACGAGGGGCTAGCAGGCCTCGGAAGCGCACGGCCAGGCTCGTTCTAAGCGATGTCTCGTAACTCGTGCACGGTCAGCTGAGTTGTAGCCGGGACAACGCGTCACGCGCTCCGAGCGAGGTTGTGGAGTAGC